>CAIWWN010000271.1 GCA_903916355.1 uncultured Burkholderiales bacterium
CTGCCGCCGACCGTGATCGGTTTTTACTTTTTACTGCTGCTGGGCCAAGGCAGCGCCTTGGGCGCCTGGCTGGCGCAGCACGACGTGCGGCTGGTGTTCAGCATGCAGGGTTTGCTGCTGGTCAGCTGGGTGGTCAATGTGCCGTTCATGGTCCAGCCCATTCAACGCGCATTTGCTGCGGTCCCCACCGCCTTGCGCGAGGCGGCGTGGGTCTCGGGCCTGGGACCGTGGGCCACGTTCTGGCGGGTGGAGTTGCCTTTGGCTTGGCCGGGCTTGGTGGCCGGGGTGGCCCTGACCATGGCGCACACCCTGGGTGAATTTGGTGTGGTGTTGATGGTGGGCGGCAACATTCCTGGTGAGACGCGCACCCTGTCGGTGGCGATTTACGACCGGGTTCAGTCGTTTGACTTGCAAGGCGCCCACGTGATGGCCCTGGCCTTGGTGGCGGTGTCGGTGCTGGCCTTGACCTTGGTGCTGGCCTTTGACCGGCAGTCCCAAAGCCAGCGCAAGGCACAGGAGCCCAGCCTGTGAGCGGTTTATCGGTCGTGCTGCACAGTGCGGCCAAGATTCGCTTGAATGCCGAGTTCACCTGCGCGCCCGGTGAGTTGGTGGCGCTGGTCGGCCCCTCGGGCAGCGGCAAAACCAGCATCTTGCGCGCCGTTGCCGGCCTGTGGAAATTGCCGGGCTTGCAAGGCCATGTGCGGGTGCAGGGGCGCGATTGGTTTGCCAGTGCGCACCAGGTGAACCTGCCGCCGCAGGCACGGCGTGCGGGTTTGGTGTTTCAGCACTACGCTTTGTTTCCACACATGACGGCGGCGGCGAATGTGGCCTTGGCCGCCGACCCCCACTGGCGCACACAAGACATCGCGGACCTGTTGGACCGCATGGGTCTGGCCGGGCTGGGGGCGCGCAAGCCGGCGCAATTGTCCGGCGGGCAACAACAGCGCGTGGCCCTGGCGCGGGCCTTGGTGAGGGTCATGTCGGGCGCTGGCGCGCGCACTGAATCTGGCGGGGTGCTGCTGCTGGACGAGCCATTTTCTGCAGTGGATGCGCCGACGCGTTTGGCCCTGTACCGTGAGCTGGCGGCCCTGCGTCAGCAAGTCGCCGCGCCCATGCTGCTGGTCACCCACGATCTGGCTGAAGCGCGTCGCTTGGCCGATCGGGTGGTGATTTTGGATGCCGGTGAGACCTTGCAAACCGGCGTGCCCGCCCATGTGTTTGCCAGCCCCCGCAACGCCCGCGTGGCCGAACTGGTGGGCATTCAAAACCATTTTCAAGGCCAGTTTCATAAAAGCGAGCCCGGTTGGGCGCGCTTGACCTGGCGTTCACCTGCAGGGGGAGAGGTCAGCTTCAGGGTGATCGACAAAAATCGCATTGACGAAGGCAAAGCCGTGACCTGGGTGCTCAACGGCGAGTTTGTGGAAGTGCAAAGCGCCAGCGATCACGATCCAGTGCATGGCGTTGCCGGTGCCGACAACCTGTTGAACTGCCAGATTCAAGAGATTTTGTCGTTGGGCGAAACCAGCGTGTGCAGCATGACCCCCGAGGGCTTGGCGGGTGAGCGCATCACCTTGCAACTGCCGGGGCAGATGGTGCGGCGCGGTCAGTGGCAGCCGGGCAGCCGTGTGCGCTTGTCGATTGCCCCGCAAGCGTTGCACATCATGCCGCTCAAATGAACAAAGCCCGCTGGGCGTGAACCATCAGCGGGCTGAGGCGACCGGCGCAAACCGGTACGCATCGGTTGCGAATCTTCAGGCCATGAAGACGGCGATGAAGGCCAACAGGAAAATCAAAACCGCGCCGGCGACAGGAATCACCACTGGAATGTGTTTCACCACAGCCTCGACAGGATCGGTGGACTCGTGGGTATCGTTGTGTGCTGACATGGGGAAGCTCCAATCACTTGAATGGTCGCTATTGTAGCCAAGTCAGTGGGCGTCTTGCGTCCGTGTTGACTTCACTGCAGGGCGTAGGTGGTGCTGGCGCGGCAAACACTTTTGCCATCGTCCGCGCCGCGCACGTCGATTTCGCCAAAGACCATGGACTTGCCTGCGCGCAGCACTGTGGCGGTGATCAAGGCGTCTTGACCGGACAAAGGTTTCAAAAAGCTGCTCGACTGCTGCACCGTGCTGCAAGGCCTGAAGGCTCCAAAATGTGCAATCACCGCCAGCACCATGGCCGTGTCGGCTGCCGCCATCATGGCCTGGCCGCACATCATGCCGCCAATCCGTGAGAGTCGATCCGATTGCGGCAAACGCAAAGTGACTTCGCCAGGCGCCCAACTCACCACTTGCAAGTTCAGGTCTTGCACCCAGGGGGCAAATAAATCGGTCAGCGAATGTTGCAGTGCGTCGCGGGTCAGGGGTTGTGCTGTCGTCATAGGGGATCTTGCGAATGATTCACATCACCTATTTTGACGCACCAATCGTGTCGCAGGCTTGGCGGCCCCCACGCCTTGAGGTAAGGTGGGAAAGATTTCGCCATTCTTATCCCTCTATCTGCCGCCCTGCACCATGACGCCGTCCGAAGTTCACGTCTCCTACCGCGGCCCTGTCACGGTCATCTCCATCGATCGCAAGACCGCACGCAATGCGGTAGACCGCGTGACCGCCGAGCAATTGGCCGATGCCTTTCGGGCTTTTGACGCCGACCCTAAGGCGTTGGTCGCGGTGCTGCATGGCGCGCATGGGACGTTTTGCGCGGGCGCTGATTTAAAAGCCTTGAACGACAACGCGCGGCGCAACCGCTTGGACATGGAAGGCGATGGCCCCATGGGCCCCTCGCGCATGCTGCTGAGCAAACCGGTGATTGCAGCCATCAGCGGGCATGCGGTGGCGGGCGGTCTGGAGCTGGCGCTGTGGTGCGACATGCGTATCGTCGAGCGTTCGGCCGTGCTGGGTGTGTTTTGTCGCCGCTTTGGCGTGCCCTTGATCGATGGTGGCACCGTGCGTTTGCCGCGTTTGATTGGCCTGTCGCGGGCCTTGGACTTGATTCTGACGGGCCGCCCCGTGGCGGCCGATGAAGCCTTGGCCATGGGCTTGGCAAATCGGCTGGTGGACGATGGGCAGGCCCTGCCAGCGGCCTTGGAACTGGCGCAGCAACTGGCGGCGTTGCCGCAAACGTGTTTGCGCAACGACCGCCTGTCTGCCTATGCGCAATTTGGCATGGGGCTGGACGAAGCATTGCGCCACGAGTTTGCGCTGGGCCTGCAGACCCTGGCCAGCGGCGAGGCAGCGCAAGGCGCCAGCTTGTTTGCCTCAGGGGTAGGGCGCAGCGGGCAAAAAGTACCGCATGAGTGAGCGCTCAAAAAACAAGCCCCTCGCGGGGCCTGTTCAGTGCGCCAAGACGCAGGGGTTAAGCGAGGACGCTCAGGGCCGGTGTTTGTCGATCACCACTTTGACCGCGTCTGACAGGGCAAAGCCTTCGCCATAGCGCGCCGCTAATTCGGCGCTGCGTTGGGTGAAGTGGTCCACGCCTTCGGAGTAGATGAACTGCATCGCACCGCCCGTCCAGGCCGGAAAGCCGATCGCGAAGATCGAGCCGATGTTGGCGTCGTGGGTCGAGGTCAAGACGTTTTCTGCCATGCAGCGCGCGGTTTCAATGGCTTGTCGGTACAGCAGCCGGTCTTTCAACTCCTGCAAGACCGCCAGCGGATCCTCGGTGAGCGGCTTCTCAAATTGTTTCAAGCCTGACCACAAGTGTTTTTTGGCCCCCACCGGGTAGTCGTAATAGCCGCCGCCCGCCGCCCGGCCTGAGCGGCCCAGCGTCTTGACCATTTTTTCGACCAACAACTCGCCGCGAGAGGCGGTGTAGGTTTTGCCCTCAGCCGCAAAGTCGGCGCGGGTTTGGTCCAGCACATGCACCGACAAAGACAGCGAGGTCTCGTCCAGCACCGCCAGTGGGCCTACGGGCATTCCTGCGGCCAGACCGGCTTGTTCGATCAGCGGCGCAGGCAGGCCTTCGTCCAGCATGGCCGCGCCTTCCATCACAAAGGTGCCAAAGACGCGGCTGGTGAAAAAGCCGCGCGAGTCGTTCACCACAATCGGCGTTTTGCCTATCGCCATCACATAGTCATAGGCGCGGGCCACTGACTCGTCGTCGGTGTCTTTACCGCGAATGATCTCCACCAGTTTCATCTTGTCGACGGGCGAAAAGAAATGGATGCCGACAAACTTGGCGGGCCGAGTACTGGCCTGGGCCAAGCCGGTAATTGGCAGGGTCGAGGTGTTGGAAGCAAAAGTACCACCAGCCGCCATCACCGCCTCTGCTTCGCGGGTGACCTGGGCTTTGAGTTCGCGGTTTTCAAACACGGCTTCGATGATCAGATCACAACCGGCCATGTCCGCGATATCTGCGGTGGGATGAATCAAGCTCAGCAAGGCCGTTTGCTTGGTCGCATCCATGCGGCCCTGGCTGACTTGCTTGTCGGTCAGTTTGCGGCTGTAGTCGCGCCCTGCTTGGGCTTTGTCCAGCGTCACGTCGCGCAGCACCGTGGTGATGCCGCGCGCCGCATTGGCGTAGGCGATGCCCGCGCCCATCATGCCCGCGCCCAGCACGCCGATCTTGCTCGGCTTCCACGGGGCGATGCCCGCGGGTCTGGATTTGCCCGCCTTGATGGCGTTGGTGTTGAAGAAGAACGCGGTGATCATGTTCTTGGCGTTTTGCCCCACCATCAACTTGGCCAGCTTGCGGCTCTCGATGCGGGTGGCCGTGTCGTAGTCCACTTGCGCGCCTTCGACCATGGTCTCCAAAATGGCTTGCGCTGCAGGGTACAGGCCATGCGTCTTGTTGAACATCATGGCGGGCATGACGGAGAGGCCCTGCGCAATCTTCGGATTGGTCGGCGTGCCGCCCGGCATTTTGTAGTCTTTGCGGTCCCAGGGCTGCACCGCTTGCGGATTGGCTTCAATGAAGGCCAGGCCCATGGCGTGCAAGGCTTGCGCGTCTTTGGCCAGGCCTTGAATCAAGCCCAGGTCGAGTGCCTTTTGCGGGGTCAGCAGTTTGCCCTCCATCAGATAGGGCTGCGCGCCCATCAGTCCGAGCAAACGGGTCATCTTGGTGATGCCGGTGGCACCGGGCAGCAAGCCCAGCGAAACCTCGGGCAAGCCCAATGGGATCTTGGGGTTGTCCAAGCAAAAGCGCGCATGGCCGATCAAGGCCACTTCCCAGCCGCCGCCCAATGCGGCGCCGTTGATCAGGCTGACCACCGGCTTGCCCATGCATTCGATGCGGCGAAACGCCTTCTTCATTTTTTCGATGCCCGCGAAACCGCTGGCAGCGTCCGCTGCGGTGAGCTTCAACACGCCTTTCAATTCGGCGCCGGCAAAGAAAGTGGTTTTGGCCGAAGTCAACAACACGCCGCGCAGTTGCGGTGCGTCGGCGCTGAGTTGGTCGGCCAGCGCGATCATGTCTTGCTGCCACTGCGGCTTCATGGTGTTGACGGCAGAACCCGGCTCGTCAAAGGTGACCGTGGCAATGCCTTGGTCGAGGGAATAGCGAATCGTTTCCATGTTTACACCCGTTCAATGATGGTGGCAATGCCCATGCCGCCGCCCACGCACAGCGTGACCAGGCCGCGTTTGAGTTGGCGTCGCTCCAGTTCGTCCAGCAGTGTGCCGATCAGCATCGCGCCGGTGGCGCCCAGCGGGTGACCCATGGCAATCGAGCCGCCGTTGACGTTGACTTTTTCATGCGGCACATGCATCTCGGCCATGAAGCGCATGGGCACCACAGCAAAGGCTTCGTTGACCTCAAACAGGTCGATGTCGTCGATCGTCAAACCAGCTTTGGCCAAGGCCTTGCGCGCCGCAGGCATGGGGCCGGTGAGCATGATGGTCGGGTCCGCGCCCGACAGCGCGGTGGCCACAATGCGCCCGCGCGGCGTCAAGCCCAGCTCGCGCCCTTTGGCTTCGCTGCCGATCAACACCGCCGCCGCACCGTCGACGATGCCCGAGGAATTGCCCGCGGTGTGCACATGGTGAATGCGCTCCACCTGCGGGTAGCGCGCCAGGGCCACGGCGTCAAAGCCCATGGCGCCGAGCTCGGTGAAGGAGGCTTTGAGTCCGCCCAGACCTTCGAGCGTGGTGTGGGGCTTGATGAACTCGTCTTCTTCCAGCACCGGCAGGCCAATGTCGTCGGTCACCGCCATCACCGATTGTTTGAAGCGCCCGTCAGCGCGCGCGGCTGTCGCGCGGCGTTGCGATTCAAGCGCAAAGCGGTCCACATCGTCACGCGTGAAGCCGCCCATGGTGGCGATCAAATCCGCGCCAATGCCTTGGGGGGTGAAGCCGGTGTCGCAATTGGTGGCCGGGTCTTGCGCCCAGGCGCCACCATCCGAGCCCATGGGCACCCGCGACATGCTTTCCACGCCGCCGGCAATCACCAGGTCTTCCCAACCGCTGGCGACTTTCTGCGCGCCCAGGTTCACCGCCTCCAGGCCCGAAGCGCAAAAGCGGTTGATCTGCACACCCGAGACGCGAAAGTCCCAGCCCGCTTTGAGCAAGGCTGTTTTGGGCAGCACCGCGCCTTGGTCGCCTATGGGGGAGACGCAGCCCATGACCACGTCGTCAACCTGGGCCGAATCAAAGTCATGGCGTTGGCGCAGCTTTTCAAGCAAGCCGCCGAGCAGATCGACCGGTTTGACCTCGTGCAGGCTGCCGTCTTTTTTGCCTTTGCCACGGGGCGTACGCACCGCGTCAAAGATGAACGCTGAAGTCATTTCACATCTCCTGGTTTGTGCTGGCAGGACGGTGCGCCACAGGGCACCGGGCCGAGCAATTGACAAAGCCATTATGGGTGGGCACACTCAACAAAGCAAGTGCTTGGTTGACACCTTTGACTGCCTTTCGCCCACCCCCAGACCCCTCGGAGACATGCATGCAACTGACCCACGAACATGAAGAGCTCAAGCGCAACCTCAAGCGCTTCATTGACGACGAGATCAACCCGCATGTCGACGAGTGGGAGGCGGCCGAAATCTTTCCGGCGCACGAAGTGTTTAAGAAGCTGGGCAGCCTGGGCTACTTGGGTTTGACCAAGCCCGAGGCCTTTGGCGGCGCGGGGCTGGATTACTCGTATGCGGTGGTGATGGCCGAAGCCTTGGGCCACATCCAGTGCGGCGGCCTGCCCATGGCCATTGGTGTGCAAACCGACATGGCCACCCCCGCCCTGGCGCGTTTTGGTTCCGATGCGCTGCGGCAAGAATTCTTGGCACCCGCCATTGCCGGCGACATGGTGGCCTGCATTGGTGTGTCCGAACCCGGCGCAGGCTCGGACGTGGCATCGGTCAAAACCACGGCCCGCAAAGATGGTGACGACTACATCATCAACGGCGGCAAGATGTGGATCACCAATAGCCTGCAGGCCGACTGGATGTGCCTGTTGGCCAACACCTCGGATGGCCCGGCGCACAAAAACAAAAGCCTGATCATCGTGCCCATGAACACGCCCGGCATCACTGTGGCCAAAAAAATCCGCAAGATCGGCATGATGTCGAGCGACACCGGCTTGATCCACTTTGACGACGTGCGTGTGCCGCAGCGCCACCGCATTGGTGAAGAAGGCCTGGGCTTCACCTACCAAATGCAGCAGTTCCAAGAAGAACGCCTATGGGCTGCGGCCAACGCCATTCAGTCGCTCACCAATTGCATTGAGCAAACCATCGCCTACACCGGTGAGCGCATGGCCTTTGGCAAGTCCATTCTGGACAACCAAACCGTGCACTTCAAAATGGCCGAACTCAAAACCGAGGTGGAAAGCCTGCGCGCCCTTACCTATATGGCGACCGAGTACTATCTGGCCGGCAAAGACGTGACCGAATGGGCCTCCATGGCCAAGCTCAAAGCGGGCCGCTTGTTGCGCACCGTGCCCGACAGCTGCTTGCAGTACTGGGGCGGCATGGGCTTTACCTGGGACAACCTGGTTTCGCGTTTGTACCGCGATGGTCGCTTGGCCTCCATCGGTGGCGGTGCAGATGAAGTCATGCTGGGCATCATCAGCAAACACATGCACACCTCGCCCAAAAAACGCTGAGCCTTGAGACCTGCATGATGAGCCTGACCTCGCCCACAGCGCCACGCGCCGCGTCGAGCGCCGAGCGGCTGATGTGGATCACGCCCGATCGTGTGTTTTATGCGGGTCTGCTGGGCACGCCGAGTCCGCGCACCCAAGGGGCGTTGGTGATGTATGTGGCCATGGATGAGCCGCTGCGCATTCGCATCGGCGGCGGCGAATGGCAGAGCACCGAAGTCGCCGTGGTGCAGCCCTATGTGCCTTATGAAATCGCCACCGATGCGCGCCATGTGTTGAACATCTTGATCGAACCCGAAACAGTGGACCGGGCGCGCTTGCCTGCGGTGCTGCAAGCCTGCGGTGCAGTGCAGGCGCCTGAATGGGCGGCCCGCGTGCGCCATTGCCATGCGCACTTGCTGGCCCAAGGGCGCGCGCTGGCATTGCAGCCGCAAGATTTCGACTTGTTGTTTTGGGGGCAGGCCTTGCTGAGCCGCCAGCTGGATGCGCGCATTGCGCAGGTGCTGGCGCGCATTCAAGACAACCCTTGCACCCAAGCCACGGCGCAAGCTTGCGCCAACGAGGTCCACCTGTCGTTCTCACGATTTTTGCATCTGTTTAAACAAGAAGTGGGCGCACCGTTTCGCAGCTTCAGAACGTGGAAACGCGCCCGCAGTCTGCTGCACCATGTGAACCGTGAGCAGCACCTGGTGCATGTGGCGTTGGACATCGGCTACCCCGATTCGACCCACTTTAGCCACTCCATCCGACAAACCTTTGGTTTGAAACCGCGCGACATTTTTGCCGGCTCACGCAAACTGCGCATCATTGGCGGCGGCGTCCAATGTCGTCCGCTCAACTGGATTCCTTGCCCTTAAATTTTTGATAAATTGCTGTTTATCAGTAAATACCCGAACAATAAACCACTGGAAACAGCCTATAAATGGGCATGAATGCACGGTTATCCGCATCCTTTCTGCGTCCACTTCTCACATTACCAAAATTTAACTTGGTCATGATGAGCTCAGTGCCTAAGCGGCCCAAAGTTAATGACCAGAGAATCAACCTGGAGGATGGCTCTTCATATGAATGCGAACAGTCTTTACAGAACGTCATTCGTTTGGACATTATTCCCAGGCTCTTAAGATCCCAACGTACACAAACCTCGACTTCTGTTATCAACAGAGTTGAGTCGCTTTTAAAAATTACGGACTTTGAAATTTCCGTTTTCATGAACCTCTGCATAGCAGAGGAAGACCAAGCTTCCCAAAGTTACATCAAAAAGCTAATTGCCGATGGTATTTCTACAGATCAACTTTTCCTAGAGCTCATTACGCCTGCAGCCCGATTACTGGGAGAAAAATGGGAAGAAGATCTGCTTGACTTTACGCGGGTGACACAAGGCCTAGTTCGCTTGCATTCGATCACACACGAGATTGGCTTTGAGTTCCAAGATGGTCCGACTCAAGCAGGGGATGTAAGAAGACTTTTAATTGCCTCCTCACCGGGCTCAAAGCATTTTCTCGGCCCCAATATCGTTGCAAATTTTTTCCGCAAATTTGGCTGGCAAGTTGTCGTTGAAGTCTCGGCCTCGTCGCAAGAGTTGATTCACGCCGCAGGAAATGAATGGTTTGACTTAATTGGTATTTCTGTAAGTACTCAACAACAGTTAAACACGCTCGCGCAGTTGATTCATGACCTGAAAAAAGGATCTCGCAATCCCCAGACAAAAGTCATGCTGGGCGGACCTATATTCAGTGTTGAAATGCATACAGCAGCTGATTACGGTGCTGACGTCATTTGCATTGATGCCAAAAAAGCGGTGGAGATAGCCGCCTCGATATTGGCTTAGTTTCATCAGAAGCAATCCAGTGGGTGTAACGGGTCAAATGGGCGGACGCAAAGCCGTCTGAGGTCGATCATGCTTAAATTCATAGGGTGTACGCACTGACAGAGCCTGATGAGCCAGCAGACCCAACCCTCTCCTACTTTGCATGCTGCTGATGCAGTGCAGCGCCGCCTGGTGCCGGTGCTGTTTGTCGGTGTCTTCATGGCGGCACTCGATTCAGCCATTGTGGGGCCGGTCCTGCCAGCATTGCGCGCAGCCTTTGGCATCGACAACCGTACCGCCGGACTGCTGTCTACCGTTTTCTCCTTAAGCTCGATGTGCAGCACGGCGCTGATGGCCTACTTCAGCGACCGCCATGGCCGCCGTCCGGTGTATCTGGCCAGTGTGGCGCTTTTCGCCATCGGCTCACTGTGCATCGCCGCTGCACCCAGCTTTGACTTGCTGCTGCTCAGCCGTGCCATCCAGGGCATCGGCGCAGGGGGCATTGCGCCGGTGGCCAGTGCCGTGATTGGTGACGTATTCACAGCCGAGCGGCGGGGCCGTATTTTGGGGCTGATTGGCGCCACCCACGGCATGGCCTTTGTGCTGGGGCCGCCACTGGCGACTGTGCTTACATCCACGCTGGGCTGGTGCTGGTTGTTCCTGGTCAATATTCCCGTCGCTTTCGTCGTGCTGTACTTGGGTGCCCGCAGCTTGCCAAGCCAGCGAACCGACGCGGCGTCTGGGCCCATAGACTTCGCAGGTATTACCGTGACTTTATTGTTTCTGCTGTGTTTGGTGCTGGGTATTTCACGCCTACCAGACTCGGCCACCGGGGTGCTGCTGTGGCCCTTTTTTCTGGCTGCCAGTGGCGTATTGCTGGCCGCTTTGGTGGCGATTGAAAAGCGCCAGGCGCACGCGCTGATTCCCATTGAACTGTTTGAAAACAGGCAACTGGCCTATACCTATATGCTGACGCTGGGCGTGGGGTTTTCTATGGGCGGCATTGTGTTTTTGACTACTATCGCCACGCTGGCTTATGGGGTCAGCGTCGAGCACGCGGGACTGGCACTGCTGCCTCTGGTGCTCTGCTCCATGCTGGGCTCGATGGCGGCGGGGCGCTTACTTAACCGTCTGGGCGCTCGCACGATGGTGATCTTTGGTTTTGGATTGCTGACGATGGGCTATCTGCAAAGTGCCGTGCCACAAACCGGGCTTAGCGCTTTCGTGGCAGCGTCTGTGCTGGTCGGTATGGGTCTGGGTGTGGTGGTCAGCGGCGCGCTGCGCTCCATTGCGATAGACGAAGCGCCGCAGCCCCTGCGCGGCACAGCCCAGGGGCTGATCAATATTTTCAATGCCGTGGGGACGCTGTTGGCTGTGACCTGCATCAGCGCCATTGCTGACTTTGAAGGCGGCGGGCTGACAGGTTTTAGCCACGCTTATCTGGCCATGGGCTTGAGCATGCTCGTGATGGTGTTGATTGCGTTCGGGCTTAAAAGGAAGTCAACCTAGTCCGCGGCCGAGCCGACCTCTTCGGTCTGTAGATGAGCCAGCACACCTTGGCCACGTTGGCGCCGTCTAAAACAGTGGTTGAAACTTTAAGCAAATCCAAATGAGTTTTATGGATATTGCCCGATCACCCCATGCTGCGCACTATGGAGGGATAGACGTCACGACCGCTCACATCAATGGAGACAATGATGCTTTTCAAATTCAATTCTCAAGCCCTTCGATATGTCTGGACAGTGTGCATGGCGATGCTTGTGTCGGCCTCATCCGTGACTGCCGCGGAGCCCCGCAACTACCCCATTCGCCCCATCACCTTTGTGGTGCCTTCTGTAGCTGGCAACGTCAATGATGCTGCGGCCAGGCTGATTGGACAAGAGTTGACCAAAACTTGGGGTCAAGCCGTGGTGGTGGAAAACAAGCCTGGCGCAGGGACCACCACAGGCACTAAATAC
This sequence comes from uncultured Burkholderiales bacterium, assembly GCA_903916355.1. GTDB lineage: Bacteria > Pseudomonadota > Gammaproteobacteria > Burkholderiales > Burkholderiaceae_C > Limnohabitans_A. Next base: position 11,797 of record CAIWWN010000271.1, read on the forward strand.
GTCGCCAAATCACCCAAGGATGGTTACACCGCGCTTTTGACTTTCACTGCGCATATACAAAACCCGTCCTTGTTTCCCAACATCGGGTATGACCCCATCAAAGATTTTGAAACCGTCAGTTTGATTGCAAAGTCATCGGTAATTCTGGCTGTATCACCCGACGCGCCCTACAAGACCATCGCGCAACTTGTGGCCGCCGTGAAAGCCAGCCCGGGAACACTCAGCTATGGGTCCTATGGATTAGGTACCACTGGCCATATTCTGGGCGAGTTACTCAAACGCGATGCTGGCATGGACATCCAGCATGTGCCCTACAAAGGGGGTGCTCCTTTGGCCAATGATTTGGCCGCCGGTCACATCAAGATTGGCATGATCGCAGTCGGAACTGCGATGCCATTGCTGCAAGCTGGCAAAATTATTCCCCTTGCCATCACGGGTGAAAAAAGATCAGAGCTGCTCCCCAAAGTGCCCACATTTTTAGAGTCAGGCTTTAAAGGATTTGAGCCTGAGGCCTGGATGGGGCTGCTGTTTCCAGCAGGTACACCCAAAGAATATTCTGAAGTACTGTCGCGTGAAATTGGAAGGATCGTCAGACTGCCCGAAATCACCACCCGGCTTCACGGCCTTGTACTTGAACCCGTTGGCAATAGCCCTGATGAATTTGCGAGGATCCTGAAAAACGACATGGACAAATGGTCGCAGCTTATTCAGCAATTAGGCATCAAGATGGAATGATGAACCCACCATGAGCGCTTATCAGGCATTGGTCTGCACCCACTGGGGGCATTGGAGTGAGTTGGAACTTCAGGAGCTTGAGCGACCTGGATTGAAGCCAGGGCAAGTTCGCATTCGTGTTCATCATGCTGGCGTGGGATTCGCAGTCAGTTTGTTCGTGTCCGGCAAATATCAACGCAAACCGCCGCTTCCATTTACCCCTGGTACTGAGGCCGCCGGTGAGATCATTGAATTGGGGCCGAATGTTCATCACCTGCAAATTGGCCAAAGAGTCACCTGCGCCATGGACTGGGGAGCGTTTGCGCAAGAAGCTGTTGTGACCGCGGCAACTGTCTACCCCGTCCTTGCAGGCGTTCCACTTTCACTGGCAGCGGCCGTACCTATTACTTACGGAACTGTTTGGTCGGCTTTGGAATGGAGAGCCAAGTTGCAAAAGGGCCAAACCATTTTGATTCACGGTGCTGGCGGAGCCCTGGGCATGGCTGCGGTCCAAATTGCACACCTGAAAGGTGCACGCGTCATCGCCACTGCCAGCTCTGAAGAAAAACGCAAAGCCGCAATGGCCAATGGCGCTCAGCATGCGCTGCCGGCAGATGCCGAGACCTTGCCCTCCTTGGTCAAAGCCCTGTGCCCCTGCGGCGGAGTGGATGTCGTTTTCGATTCCGTAGGGGGTGATTTGTTTGATGCGTCTTTGAGATGCATTGCATCTCATGGCTTACTGCTTGTCATTGGCTTTGCCAGTGGAAGAATCGCACAAATTCCAAGCAATCTTTTGCTTCTCAAAAATGTGTCTGTAAGCGGGTTCAATTACGGACAGTACATCGGCTGGGGCCTGACTGACGAACGCCTTCACTACGCCGCAGAAGTTGCCCAGGTCATCGAGCAGGTTTTGCAGGCTATTGAGAATAAAACCATGCCCATTCCAATGACGCAACATTTTGCCTTTAGCGACTGGAAGAACGCCATAGACACCACCATGTCTCGGAGATCTGTAGGCAAAGTGATTCTGGATTTTTAATTCAACAATGAATCTTGTACAAAGAGGTTCCAGAGACTCTGATGTCGCGTTAGGAGCCGTTCGGGGTGCATCTGGAAATCGAGTGGTTTTCTCCAAAGCGGTCAACCACATACCCTCTGTTCCTCCAATTTGGAATAAGGAAGCCAACGAATTAACATCCGCCCCTTTTACACAAAATTCGGGACACCCTCAGACTAGAAAACGTGCTACTACAGCGTTTTTGAGAAAACGAGCTAAGACCGCATCTAACTCATTGATTCATAACGAGCCGGCTTGGGCCAAGGGGTGAAAAATGGGTGGAAACTGAAAGAAGTCGGGATGCCCGCACAAGCTGAGAGGAGAAGGAGGGATAGGAGATTGGCTAATGATTTCATACTCATGAGATTATTCATGGTTATTTAGGCTCTACTATAAATTCAAAATCACGTCTCACATAGTTACAGGTAAGAGTTCGATTGAAAGTACTGATCAATGAAATCCAAATTA
>CAIWWN010000272.1 GCA_903916355.1 uncultured Burkholderiales bacterium
CACAGTCACTGACCGAGAAGAATCAAGAAACAGACGAAGAAACATCCGAGCACCTATTGACAGGTCAATCCATATCAGGAGCTTGCCTGCAAGCGATAGGTGTGTATGCGCGAAGACCCCATCGCCAGCAGGCTGGCTCCTACAGGAAGTCAATCAGTAGCTGTACACGCCCTGCTTGGTTTTGCGGCCCAAACGACCAGCGGCGACCATCTCTTTGAGCAAGGGGCAAGGGCGGTATTTGCTGTCGCCAAACTCTTTCAAAAAGACTTCCATCACGGCCAAGCACACGTCCAGGCCAATCATGTCGGCCAGCGCCAAGGGGCCAATGGGTTGGTTGCAGCCCAGCTTCATGCCGGCGTCAATCGCTTCGGCTTCGGCCAAGCCTTCGGCCAAAACAAAGAAGGCTTCGTTGATCATTGGCACCAAAATGCGGTTGACCACAAAGCCAGGGGCGTTCTTCACCGTGATCGGCGTCTTGCCCAGGGCCAGCGCCATGTCGTGCACCGCGTCGTGCGTCGCGTCGCTGGTTTGCAGGCCGCGAATGATCTCCACCAGGGCCATCATCGGCACGGGGTTGAAAAAGTGCATGCCGATGAAACGGTCGGCGCGCTGTGTGACGGCGGCCAACTGCGTGATCGAAATCGACGAGGTGTTGGACGCGATGATCACTTGGGCTGGCAACATGGCGTCGAGTTGCTTCAGGATCTTGACCTTGAGGTCCTGGTTCTCGGTGGCCGCTTCGATCACCAACTGGGTCGACTTCAGGTCGTCATAGTTGGAGCTGCCTTGGATGCGCGCCAAAGCTGCGGCCTTGTCAGCATCAGAGATTTTTTCTTTTTTGACCAAACGGTCCAGACTGCTCTCGACGGTGGCGAGGCCTTTGGCCACAGCCGCGTCAGAAATGTCGACCATGACGACGGAGATGCCCGATACAGCACAGGCCTGTGCAATGCCATTGCCCATGGTACCGGCGCCAATGATGCCTACGGATTGAATGCTCATCGCTGAAATTTCCTTAAAACGGTTGAAATCGGATCTGGCCTTATCTTAGCGGGGCCAGGCGCCAACTTTCTGACGCCGCGCACAGAACATGGAACGCAGCAAGAAGACCGATGCACACCCGTGCGATGATTCAGCCTCGATGTGAGCCCCTATGAACATTCTGTTTGTCCACCAAAACTTTCCCGGCCAGTTCAAGCACTTGGCGCCGGCCTTGGCCCAACAGGGCCACAAGGTGGTGGCGCTGCACATCAACGCCTGCTTAGCCCTACCCGGCGTGCAATTGGTGCGCTACCAGCCGCAAGGGCGATCGGGCCAAGGCACGCACCGCTGGCTGGTGGATCTGGAAACCAAAACCATTCGCGGCGAAGCGGCCTACCACGCTGCGCGCCAATTGCAGCAGAACGGCTTTACCCCGGACGTGATCGTGGCGCACCCCGGCTGGGGCGAGAGTCTGTTTTTGCAACAGGTCTGGCCCGCAGCCCGCCTGGGCATTTACTGCGAATTTTTCTACCGCGCCGAAGGTGGCGATGTGGGCTTTGACCCGGAGTTTCCAAGCACCGACCCGGACGCGGCCTGCCGCTTGCAACTGAAAAACGCCAACTACGAACTGCACTTTGCCCGCGCGCACGCCGGCCTGGCGCCCACGCAGTGGCAGGCCTCGCTGTTTCCACAGTCTTTTGCCTCGCGCATCAGCGTCATCCACGACGGCATCCGCACCGACCTGATCCGGCCCGACGAACAGGCCAGGGTGCAACTGCAAACCGCAAATGGCCCTTTGAGCCTGGGGCGGGGCGACGAAGTCATCACCTTCGTCAACCGCAACTTAGAGCCTTACCGCGGCTATCACCAGTTCATGCGCGCCCTGCCCGCACTGCTGCAAGCCCGACCTCAAGCCCGCGTGCTCATCATTGGCGGCAACGACGTCAGCTATGGCGCCGCGCCGCCCAAGGGCGGCGACGGCCAAGCCCAGACCTGGCGCGAGATTTTCTTGAATGAAGTGAGGGAAGAGCTGGACCTGAGTCGCGTGCACTTTGTCGGCAAAGTGCCTTACGCCGATTTTCTGCGCGTGCTGCAGGTGTCCACCGTGCACGTGTATTTGACCTACCCCTTTGTGCTCAGCTGGAGCCTGCTCGAAGCCATGAGCGCAGGCTGCGCAATTGTGGCCAGCGACACAGCCCCGGTGCGCGAGGCCATTCGCCACGGCGAGACGGGGCAGCTGGTGGACTTTTTTGATCCAGCTGCGTTGGCGCAAGAAGTCGCCAGACTCTGCGCTGCGCCGCTTGAGCGTGACGGGCTAGGCCAGCGTGCCCGCGCTTTCGCGGTGGAACATTACGATCTGGCGCAGCACTGCTTGCCACGGCAGATCGAATGGGTTGGGCAATTGGCGGGAATTTGATGACGGCGAATTGTCGCTCAAGGGTACCCATGCAAGCAAACCCGCTTGTGAACCATTCGAGTGATCCGGTGATGTTGCCCGCGTCGGAACTGAATCAGTGATGGAATGCGCCCATGCAATGCCAGACTTCATGACCTAAAACCAAAAGCCTTTTGTCGTCATCGAAATTGGAGGGCAGTACTGCATAGACAAGACAGTTCGTTTGGAGGGTTTCATTGTTGCGTTTGACAACAGCACAAGCGTTGTAAGGCTTGGTCGCAGTGCCAAGGCTATCTCCATCGCTCATTTGTAAGCTTTGGCAAACTTCATTGACCCGACTGGGGTGCATGAATCTAACCTCTACGTTGGCTTTATTCCAGCCTTCAATTCGGGGGGCCTCATAGCTTCCTGCAAAGGGCGCCTCGGTCAATAAAAACGACACCGCCAGCAAAACAAGACCATTCCCAATTGAGTTAAGTCGTTTATTTTTTGATCCCGCCTTCATTCTAAAAAAGTCCATTAAAGCACCATTAAAGTAATAAATATGGTTAATATTAATACTTTAGATGTTTTAAATTTACTTTTTTGCTATTTATATTGTAACAATTTTACTTAACAACTGCGCAATTTAATGCAATCCGGTTCTGACCGTCATTGCGATGACTACGGTCTTGTGAAGTTTGAAACCACTCCAATAAGGCTTCGCCGTCCACATCACCAGGTCTCGCAGCAACCTCAACTCCTGAACCGCTTGCGCGTCAGCGCCAGCGCCACCCAAAACGACAGGCCCGCAAACAGCGTCAGCACCAGGCCATGTCGCAGCGCGTGCTCCGGCCAGCGGTCCATGAACAGGGGTCGCACCAGTTCCACCGCCGCCGACAGCGGCAGCCAATCGGCAATCGCCCGCACCAGTGGCGGCAGTTGGTCGCGTGGGAAAAAGATGCCAGAGAGGAACATCATCGGCGTGAGAAACAACGTGAAGTAGTAGGTGAAAAAGTCATAGCCCTTGGCCAGCGCATTGAAGATCAGCGCCATGCAGCTGAAGGTGATGCCCACGCCCAGCAGCACCGGCCAGGCGGCCAGCAACTTCCAGCTGTGGCTGATGCCCAGGGCCAACATGACGCCCAAGATCGCTGTCACAGTGAACAGGGCTTTGAAGGCGGCCCAGAGCATTTCGGCCAGCACAATGTCGTCCAGCCGGACCGGGGCGTTCATGATGCCGTCCCAGGTTTTTTGCACATGCATGCGCGAAAACGCCGAGTACAAAGCCTCAAAGGTGGCGGCATTCATGGCGCTCATGCAAATGCTGCCGCTGGCCAGGAACAAGATGTAGGGCACTTTCTCGCCGCCCATTTCAATCTGGCCAATCAGCGAGCCCAGGCCGTAGCCAAAGGCGACCAGCCACATCAGCGGCTCGGCAATATTGCCCACCAAACTGGGGATGGCCAGCTTGCGCCACACCAAAAGGTTGCGCATAAATACGGGCCACCAGCGCATGGACAGCTGCGGGGGGCGCCAGACGGAGGGTGCGGTATTCAAAAGGGACGTCAAAGAACTCATGCGTCCTCCCTGATTTGGCGGCCGGTGAGTTTGAGGAACAGATCTTCTAAATTCGCGGGACGGTGCAAGGTGCGCAGCTGAGGCCAGGCCTGCAGCGCCAGCAGCAAGGGCTGGGTTTGCGCGGTGTAGAAGAACACGGTTTCGCCGCTGACTTCAATGCGCGCGGCCAAGGGCTTGAGCGCGGCGTCTTGCGCCAGCGCCAAAGCGCCTGCGCCGTAGACCTCCACCACATCGGGCTCCAAGTGTTCGGCAATCAGATCGCGGGGCTTGCCTTCAGAAATTTTGCGGCCATGGTCGAGCACCAGCAGGCGGTCGCACAGGCGTTCGGCCTCGTCCATGAAGTGGGTGGTGAGCAAAATGGATTTGCCTTGTTGCAGCAGGTTTTGCAGGCGCTCCCACATCAGATGCCGCGCTTGCGGGTCCAGGCCGGTGGTGGGCTCGTCCAGCATCAACATGCTGGGGTGGTTGATCAGCGCACGCGACAAACTCAGGCGCCGCTTCATGCCGCCCGACAACTCGCCGGGCTTGGCGTTGGCCTTGCTGGTCAGCGCACCAAACTCCAGTAGCGGCGCAATCCGTTCGCGAATTTGCGCGTCTCTCAAACCGAAGTAACGGCCGTAGACCAAGAGGTTTTCGGCGCACGAAAAATCCGGGTCCAGGGTGTCCATTTGGCTGACTACGCCCAAACGGCTTTTGATGGCCAGCGCGTCTTGCGGCATGTGCAGGCCGTCAAAATAATCGATCTGCCCTGCATCGGGCGTGGACAAACCCAGGCACATGCGCAAGGTGGTGGTTTTGCCGGCGCCATTGGGCCCAATCACGCCCAGGCATTCGCCGGGATGGATTTGAAAAGACAGGTCGTTGACCACGGTGGCGTCGCCGTAGCGCTTGACCAGATGGCTGACCGATAACAGGGGTGTACTCATGGCGGTATTGTGCCCGCACGAAAGCCCGCTGGCGCGCAGCGCCGGGCCCGAATGCGAGGTCGATACAATGCGCTCACTTTCACCCTGGAGCACGCTTTGTCTGACCGTTTGGCCGTATGGCCGCAATATGTGATGCCCAAACGCGCACTCACCGTGCTGGCCGGCCGCTTGGCCAGCGCCCAATGCGGTGGGTTGACGCACTGGGTGATCAACCGGTTCGTGGCGCGTTACCAAGTGGACATGGCTGAAGCCGCCGTGCCGGACACGGCCACTTACGCCAGCTTCAACGAATTTTTCACGCGACCGTTGCGCGAAGGCGCCAGGCCTGTGGCCGATGCAACTTTTGTCAGCCCGGTGGACGGCGCCATCAGCCAGTGCGGTGCGATTGAGCGCGATCAGATTTTCCAAGCCAAGGGTCACCACTATTCGACCCGTGCCCTGGTGGGCGGCGACGCGGCATTGGCTGCGCAGTTTCAAGACGGCCAATTTGCCACGCTGTACCTGAGCCCGCGCGACTACCACCGCATCCACATGCCTTGCGACGGCCGCCTGCTGCGCATGATTTACGTGCCGGGGGACCTGTTCTCGGTCAACCCCACCACGGCGCGCGGTGTGCCGGGCTTGTTTGCCCGCAACGAGCGGGTGGTGTGCGTTTTTGAATCCGAGTTTGGCCCGTTGGTGCTGACCCTGGTGGGCGCCACCATCGTCGGCAGCATGGCCACCGTGTGGCATGGCTTGGTGAACCCACCCCGGCCCGGTGTGGTGCAAGAGTGGCGTTACGACAGCCAAGACATTCGGCTGCAGCAAGGCCAGGAAATGGGCCGCTTTTTACTCGGCTCCACCGTGGTGATGCTGTTCCCCCAAGGGGCGATGAACTTCAACGCCGACTGGACGCCAGCGCGGCCCATTCGCATGGGCGAGGCGATGGGGAGTTAAATCTCGATCTTCGAGCCCAACTCGACCACCGCGTTGGTGGGCAAGTGCAAGAACTCGGCTGCAGCACTGGCATTGTGGTGCATTTGCGCAAACAGCTTCTCGCGCCAAGTCGCCATACCGCCACCGATGGTGGGGATGACGATGTCGCGCGACAAGAAATAGCTGGTGTTCATGGGGTCCAACTCGCAGCCATGGCCTTTGAGCTGCTCCAAAGCTTTAGGCAAATCAGGATCGTTCTTGAAGCCGTAGTTGACGATCACTTGCCAGCAGTCGTGGCCCAGGGGCTCAAACTCCAAGCGCTCGTCCAAACCGATCCATGGCACCTCGTGTGAGCGCACGGTGACAAACAGGTTTTGCCGGTGCAGCACTTTGTTGTGTTTCAGGTTGTGCAGCAAGGCGTTGGGCACGTTGCCGTTTTCGGCGGTCATAAATACGGCTGTGCCTTCGACGCGGGCAGGAGGCGCAATGAATACAGCGTCCAAAAACTCATCGAGCTTGAAAGCGTCAGCCTTCAAGGCTTCGCGCATCAGTTTGCGGCCATCGTGCCAGGTGATCATCAGCGTGAAGATCGCGCCACCAATCAGCAAGGGGAACCAGCCGCCGTCAAACAGCTTCATCAGGTTCGAAGCCCAAAACGCAAAGTCGACCACGAAGAAAAACCCGGTGGCGACCAGGCACAGGGCCAAAGGCAGCTTCCAGCCGTAACGAATCACGTAGAAAGTCAGCACCGTGGTGATCAGCATGTCGGTACACACCGCAATGCCGTAAGCGCCCGCCAAGTTGCTGGACGAGCGGAACATGCCCACCGCCAGCACGATCATGGCAAACAGCCCCCAGTTGACAAACGGCATGTAGATTTGCCCCATGTCGGTGACGCTGGTGTGCAGCACCTGCAAGCGCGGCAAATAACCCAGTTGGATCACCTGTTTGGTCACGCTGAAGGCGCCTGAGATCAAGGCCTGTGAAGCAATCACCGTGGCCATGGTGGCCAAAATCACCAAGGGCAACAGCGCCCAGTCGGGGGCCATCATGAAGAAGGGGTTTTTCACCGCCTCGGGGTTGGCCAACAGCAAAGCACCTTGGCCAAAGTAGTTCAAGGTCAACGACGGCATGACCACCGCGAACCAAGCAATGCGAATGGGCTTCTTGCCAAAGTGACCCATGTCGGCGTACAACGCTTCACCGCCCGTTACACACAGCACCACCGCGCCCAAGATGATGAAGGTGATGCCAGGAAAGTCCCACATGAACAGAACCGCGTAATGCGGGCTCATGGCCCACAGGATGCTGGGATTGGTGGCGATGTGGTACACGCCCAGCACCGAAATCACGGCAAACCAGACCACCGTGATCGGGCCGAAAAACTTGCCAATGCCCGCCGTGCCGCGTTTTTGCACGGCGAACAGACAGAACAAAATCACCAAGGTCAAGGGAATCACAAACCGTTTGAAGGCAGGGGAGACCACCTCCAAGCCTTCCACCGCAGACAGCACCGAAATGGCCGGGGTAATGACCCCATCGCCATAAAACAAACAGGTGCCAAAAATGCCCACCATCAACAAGCGCCGGCGCAACGCCGGGCGGTCTTTGACCGATTGCGAGGCCAGGGCCAACATGGCCACCAAGCCGCCTTCGCCATGGTTGTCGGCTTTGAGCACCAAGGTCACATACTTCACCGAGACGATGGTGGTCAATGTCCAAAAGAAAATGGACAGGATGCCAAACACATTGTCGGGGGTGAAAGGCACATGGCCTGAGCCAAACACTTCTTTGACGGCGTACAAGACGCTGGTACCAATGTCACCGTAGACGACACCGATGGCGCCCAATGTGAGCGCTGTGAGGGATGATTTTGTGGCAGACACAGATTTGCCAACCCCGAGGGTTGGCTCCAAAACAGACAAGAGCCGTATTCTGCGCCTCTTGACCCCTGTCGGCTATCTCATCAGCCCACCGGTGGGTGGAAAATCAAAAAATGTTGCATTGCAGCAACTTTGTTGCCGGCCACCTGAAATCGAGGCTTTAGTCGTACACCTCGGCATGCGGGTCGCTGGCTTCGAGTTCATAGCTGGCGGCCAACATGGCCAGACGGCCAATCACGCCGTACATGTAAAAACGGTTGGGCACGCTGGCGCCGGGTTTCACGCCGGGCTGGGGCAAATGAGGGCTGTCGGCAAAGGCCAGGGGCACAAAACTGGCGCCGGGGGCGTTCAGGTTTTCATCGACCCCGCGATCGGCGTGCACACGGTAAAACCCGCCCACCACATAGCGGTCCATCATGTAGACGACGGGCTCGGCCACGGCGTCATTGACGCGCTCGTGGGTCAAAACCCCTTCTTGAATGATCACATCGCTGACGGTCTGCCCGTCTTTGATGACATTCATCTTGTTGCGCGTCTTGCGGTTCAGCACGTCCAGATCGGCCACGTCACGCACGGTCATGATGCCCATGCCATAGGTGCCGTTGTCGGCTTTGACGATGACAAAGGGTTTTTCGTTGATGCCGTATTCTTTGTATTTGCGCTTGATTTTGGTCAAAAGCGCGTCCACATTGCTGCGCAGGGCCTCCATGCCCACGCCTTCGGCAAAATTCACATCGCCGCATTGATTGAACATGGGGTTGATCAGCCAGGGGTCAATGCCCAGCAGTTTGCCAAAGCGCTTGGTGACTTCTTCGTAACACTGGAAGTGTTGGCTCTTGCGCCGCACATGCCAGCCGGCGTGCAGCGGCGGCAGCAAATGCTGTTCATGCAGCTCTTCCAAGATGCCAGGCGCGCCGGCCGACAAGTCGTTGTTCAGCAAAATCGTGCAGGGGTCAAAGTCTTTCACCCCCAAGCGGTGCCTCGTGCGGATCACCGGCTCCAGCGTGACCGACTCGCCATTGGGCAGCTCGATCACGGTGGTGTCTTTGATCTCCGGATTGACCGAGCCGATGCGCACGTTCAGGCCGGCCATGTGGAAGATGCGCTGCAACTGCACCACATTGCTCATGTAGAACGGGTTGCGAGTGTGGTTTTCCGGAATGATCAACAGATTTTTGGCTTCGGGGCAGATCTTTTCAATCGCCGCTTGCGCCGCTTGCACCGCCAGGGGCAGCATTTCGGGGGTCAGGTTGTTCCAGCCGCCGGGAAACAAGTTGGTGTCCACCGGGGCGAGTTTGAAGCCCGCATTGCGAATGTCCACCGAGGTGTAAATGGGCGGGGTGTGCTCCATCCACTCCAAACGAAACCAGCGCTCAATCGCGGGCATTGAATCCAGAATGCGCTGCTCCAGCTCATTGATGGGGCCGGTCAGGGCAGTAACGAGATGGGGAACCATGGCAAAAACCTTTGAGCAGGTGTTGGGGGAGATCAGACAGCCTTTATATGGGGCAGGTTCTGACGATTGCAAGCGCCGGGGCGACAGCGCTTGAGGATGGAGGGTGCGTGTGAAACGTCAGTGACGCACTTCGCCGTCGCCCAGCACCACGTATTTGAGGGAGGTCAAGCCTTCGATGCCCACAGGGCCACGGGCATGGAATTTGTCGGTCGAGATGCCGATTTCAGCCCCCAAACCGTACTCAAAACCGTCGGCAAAGCGGGTGCTGGTGTTGACCATCACGCTGGCCGAATCGACTTCGCGCAAAAACTGCTGGGCGTGCATGTGGTCACGGGTCAGGATGGCGTCGGTGTGGTGGCTGGAGTAATGGTTGATGTGCGCAATCGCCGCATCCACACCGTCCACCACCTTGATGCTGATGACCGGGGCCAGATACTCCTCAAACCAATCTTGCTCGGTGGCGTCAACCACCATAGCGCGAGGCACGGCGGCCAAAATTGCTTTGGCCTCGGGGCAGCAGCGCATCTCCACGCCTTTGGCGGCGTACACCGCGCCAATTGCGGGCAAGAAGGCAGCCGCTGAGGCGCGGGCCACCAGCAAACCCTCACTCGCATTGCAAGGGCTGTACTTGTTCGTTTTGGCGTTGTCCGCCACTTTGACGGCCATGGCCAAGTCAAACGGAAAGTCGATGTAGGTGTGGCAGTTGCCATCCAAATGCTTGATCACCGGCACTTTGGCATCGCGACTGATGCGCTCGATCAGCCCCTTGCCGCCGCGCGGAATGATCACGTCGACAAACTGGGGCATGGCGATCAAATGGCTCACCGCTTCGCGGTCGGTGGTCTGCACCAACTGCACCGCGTGCGCAGGCAGGCCGTTGTCGGTCAACGCCTGCTGCACCAGCAGGGCCAAGGCCTTGTTCGACTCAATGGCTTCTGAGCCACCGCGCAAAATACAAGCGTTGCCGCTTTTGATAGACAAGCTCGCGGCCTCGATCGTCACGTTGGGCCGGCTCTCAAAAATCATGCCGAACACGCCAATCGGCACCCGCATCTGGCCCACGCGGATGCCACTGGGCATCTGCTTCATGCCAATGATCTCGCCGATCACATCGGGCATCGCGGCCAGTTGCTCACAGCCCAGGGCGCAGGTTTCCAATACCTGCGGGCTAAGCTTCAGCCGGTCCAACATGGGGCCCGACAGACCCGTGGCTTGAGCACGCTCAAGATCTTTGGCGTTGTCGATTTGCAAAGCCTGAACGTTCTCGCGCAGCAAAGCAGCCAGTCGCTTGAGCGCCGCGCTTTTGACCGCCACCGATGCCTTGGCCATGAAGGCCGAAGCCGTCTTGGCCTGCTGGCCCAAGGTCAGCATGTGCGCGGCGATACGGCCTGCGTCGACATGGGCGTCAACCTGGGAGACGATAGATGTGGCGTTCATTGGCGAAGTCATGGTGCTATTTTCGCATTGTCTGCTCAGCGCGCCGAGCAAGCCCGGCTCATGCGCATGGCCAGGCGTTGCAAGGCCTGCCAGCCGTCTGTGGGCCATTCGGGCACTTTCAGACCTTTGACGATGCCGTCCACTTGGTGCGCGGCCAGCAGCATGCGGGCCAGATTAGCCTCTGACAGGCGCGGCAAAATGCGCTCGAACAGTTTTTCTTTGGCGCCCCAGATGCGGTTTTCGCGCAAGGCCATGGGCAAGGGACGACCTGCGGCCATGGCGTCTTTGACGCGCTTGAGTGCGCGAATATCCTCGGCCAAGGTGTAGTGCACCAGCACCGCCGCCTCGCCCTCGGCTTGCAAGCCCTCCAGCATGCGCTGCACCCGGGCCACTTGGCCCGACAGCACAGCCTCAGACAGCTTGAACACGTCGTAGCGCGCCACGTTCACCACCGCGCCTTCGACTTGAGCTTGGCTCAAATCGCCCGCTGGATACAACAATCCGAGTTTTTGAATTTCCTGGTGCGCGGCGAGCAAATTGCCTTCCACCCGGTCGGCAAAAAACTGCAGCGTTCGCTGCCCTTCTTCGCCTGCGGCCACGCGCTGGCCTTGCAGTTGCAGGCGCTGGGCGATCCACATCGGCAAGGCCTGGCGCTCCACGGGTTCGATCTGCAGGGTGACGCCAAAATTGTCCAGCGCGCCAAACCAGGCGCCTTTTTTGGTGGCCGCATCCAAACGCGGCAGCACGAACAAGGTCAAGGTATCGGTATTGCCCTGAGCAGCTTCGGCCAGTTGCTGAATCGCCGGACTGCCTTCTTTGCCGGGCTTGCCCGAGGGGATGCGGACTTCCACAATCTGCCGGTCGGCAAACAAGCTCAAAGAGCTGCCACTGGCCAATACTTCACTCCAGTCAAAGCGGGCACCGGCCACCGTGTGCACGGTGCGCTCGGTGTAGCCTTGCGCGCGGGCCGTGGCCCGGATGGCGTCAGCGGCCTCTTGCACCAACAAGGGCTCGTCGCCATGCAAGGTATACAGGCTGCGCAAGCCTTTTTGCAGGTGTGCGCTCAGTTGCGGCAGGACCAGTTGCATGGCTTACAGCGCCCGCACCGCGCCCAGTCGGCGCATGATTTGTTGCACGATGTCGGTTTGCATATCGCGGTACATCGTGGCCTCTTCAATTTCTTTGGACAGGGCCGCGGTTTCGGTGAAACTGAGGTCACGTTGCTGGAACAGTTCCACATCAGCAATCACCGCTTTGCCCGCCGGCGTGCGCAGGCGGAACTTGATGCGCAAGCGCAGTTGCAGGTCACGCACCAAGCCCGAAGCGTTCACGCCCACCACCACACGCTGGCGTTCTTCCGAAAAAATATCCAGTACCACGTCGGACTTGAGCATCTCGGCAGGGTCTTTCAGAACCTCCAACTGCCCGGTGGCCAGCAGGCTGCGCCGCATCTCTGTGCCCAAAGCCGAGTTGGCGGGCAGCGTCAGGTACACCGTTTTAAAAGCAAACTGCGTGGGCTGGCGCAAGGCAAAACCGCAGCCGCTCAAGGTGCTGCTCAAGAACGCAGCGCCGCCCATCGAAAAGCCGACGGTGAGACCACGCAATAGCTGGCGGCGTTGCATCTTCAGAGCACCAGGTTGACCAGGCGCCCAGGCACCACGATCACTTTTTTGGGCGCAGCACCGGCGGCTTGTTTCTGGAACTCTTCGCTGGCGATGGCGGTTTGCTCGATCAAGGCTTTGTCAGCCGTGGCGGGCACCACAATCGAGCCGCGCAGCTTGCCGTTGATTTGCAGCATCAACTCGATCTCGTCACGCAACAGCGCCGTGTCATCGACCTCGGGCCAAGCTGTATCCAGCAAATCGCCGCAACCTGCGGTGTAGCCCAAATCGGTCCACAGCGTAAACGCAATGTGCGGGCACACGGGGTAGAGCACGCGCAGCAAGATGGAGACACATTCGGCCAAGGCCGCCGCGTCTTCGGTGCTGTCCGACAACGGCGCATCGTCCAAGGTGTTGAGCATCTTCATCAACGCCGACACCACGGTGTTGTACTGCATGCGCTCGTAGTCGTAGTTGGCCTGCTTGAGCACGGTGTAAATTTCGCGGCGCAGGTCTTTGGCCGCCTTGCCAAAGTCGATGGCCTGATTGCGGTTCACCGCAATGCCGGCTTTCAAACGCGTTTCGTGCTTGGCGGCGAAGTTCCAGACCCGTCGCAAAAAGCGGTAACTGCCCTCCACGCCCGCGTCGCTCCACTCCAAGGTGGCCTCGGGCGGTGAGGTGAACATGGTGTACAGCCGCGCGGTGTCTGCGCCGTATTTTTCAATCAGGTCTTGCGGATCCACGCCGTTGTTCTTGGACTTGGACATGGTGCCCACGCCCTCGTAGTCAATGGCCGTGCCCATGGGCAATTTGCCCTCGCTGCTGTCGGCTTCGTTCTTCAGCTTGGCGCCCACCACTTTGCCTGCGTCGTCCAGCACATGCTCGACATCGTGCGGCCAGAAATAGTCTTTGCCGCCCTTGACCGTGCGGCGCGAGTAAATGTGGTTCAGTACCATGCCTTGCGTGAGCAGTTTGCTGAACGGTTCGTCCACTTTTACCAAGCCCATGTCGCGCATGACCTTGGTCCAAAAGCGCGCATAGAGCAAATGCAGGATGGCGTGCTCAATGCCACCGATGTACTGGTCCATGCCGCTGCCCCCGGTGGCATGGCTCTGATCACGCATCCAGTAATCGGCTCCCTCGGCCACCATCGCCTCGGTGTTGGTCGGGTCGCAATAGCGCATGAAATACCAGGACGAATCCACAAAGGTGTCCATGGTGTCGGTCTCGCGGCGCGCAGGTTTGCCGCAGACCGGGCAAGTCACTCCGGCGTGAAAGCCTTCATGCTTGTGCAGCGGGTTGCCCGAGCCGTCGGGGATGCAGTCTTTCGGCAGCACCACGGGCAGGTCTTTTTCGGGCACCGGCACCGCACCATGTTCGTCGCAATGGATGATGGGAATCGGCGTACCCCAGTAGCGCTGGCGGCTGACGCCCCAGTCGCGCAAACGCCAGGTGGTCTTCTTTTCACCCAGGCCTTTGGCCGCAAGCAGTTCGGCCACTTGGTGGGTTGCCTTTTTTTGGTTCAACCCATCGAGTTCACCGGAGTTGACGCACACACCATCTTTGGTGGCGTACCACTCTGCCCAAGTCGTGGCATCGAACGCCGCCACGGCCTTGGCGTTGCCTGCGCCGGGCAACGATGTTGAGCCTGCGTCTGAGGCGCCCGGCGCAGGCGACGCCAAAGCCGCCCCACGCAAAGCAACCACCTGCCGAATCGGCAAGTCGTATTTCAAAGCAAATGCAAAGTCACGCTCGTCGTGCGCCGGCACGCCCATCACCGCGCCATCGCCGTAAGACATCAGCACGTAATTGCCCACCCAGACCTCGACATTCGCGCCCGTCAAAGGATGCGTCACGAACAGGCCCGTGGCCATGCCCTTTTTCTCTTGCGTGGCCAACTCGGCCTCGGTCGTGCCGCCGCTCTGGCACTCTTCCAAAAACGCGGCCAAAGCCGGATTGCTCAGCGCCGCATGCGCCGCCAAGGGATGTTCGGCCGCCACCGCGCAAAAAGTGACACCCATGATGGTGTCGGCACGGGTGGTGAAGACATACATCTTGCCCTCACCAATCAAAGCGCCATCAGCACCAGCAATCGCATGCGGAAAGGCAAAGCGCACACCTTCGGATTTGCCAATCCAGTTCTCTTGCATCAAGCGCACTTTGTCGGGCCAGCCGTTCAAAGTGGCTTTGGGGTTGCCGATTTGCACATGGTCCAGCAACTCTTGCGCGTACTGCGTGATGTTCAGGTAATAACCGGGGATCTCGCGTTTTTCCACCAACGCGCCCGTGCGCCAGCCACGCCCGTCAATCACTTGCTCGTTGGCCAACACGGTTTGGTCCACCGGGTCCCAATTCACCACCTGGGTCTTGCGGTAGGCAATGCCCTTGTCCAGCATCTTCAAAAACAACCACTGATTCCATTTGTAATAGGTCGGATCGCAGGTGGCGACTTCACGCGACCAGTCAATGGCCAAGCCCATGGCTTGCATCTGCTTTTTCATGTAAGCGATGTTGTCGTAGGTCCACTTGGCAGGGGGCACGCCGTTTTTCAGCGCCGCGTTTTCGGCTGGCAAGCCAAACGCATCCCAGCCCATGGGCATCAGCACATTGAAGCCCTTCATGCGCAGATGGCGCGTGAGCATATCGTTGATGGTGTAGTTACGCACATGGCCCATGTGCAGCTTGCCGCTGGGGTAAGGCAGCATGGAGCAGGCGTAATACTTCTTTTTCGACGCGTCTTCGGTCACGCGGTAGGCGTCACGGGCATTCCATTGGCCTTGCGCCAATTGTTCAATTTCGAGGTGGTTGTACTTGTCTTGCATGGGGCAAATTGTAGGGGCTTGGCCCCACGCGTCAGGCAGGGCAAGGGGTTTTTGAAAGTTTCAGCGCGCCGCAGCGGCGACGGGGGCATCGGCGACGAAGCCGATCCGCGACAAACCGGCTTTTTGCGCCACGCCCACGACCTCGACCACGCGGCCGTAGGGCACGGACTGATCGGCACGCAACTGCACCTCGGTATCCGGGCGCTGCGTGGCCACGGCCTTCAATTGCAGCGCCAGTTCGGGCAAGCGCAGGGCTTGATCGTTCAGGAAGACCTGACCTTGGCTGTTGACCACCAAGGTGACGGCCGCAGGGGCTTGGCCGGCCTGCGCGCCCTCGGCCTTGGGTAAATCCAAGCGGATCGCGCTGGTCAGCAAGGGGGCGGTCAAAATGAAAATCACCAACAAGACCAACATCACGTCCACCAAAGGAGTGACATTGATGTCGCTCATGGGCGCGTTGGGGCGCGCACGTTCCAAGCGACCAAAAGCCATGCTCAGGCCTCGCCACTCAAGAGGGCGCGCAGATCCTGGGCAAAGCCTTCCAGCTGTGCTTCAATCCGGCCGACCTGTCGCCCCATGACGTTGTACGCCAGCACAGCCGGAATGGCCACGGCGAGACCTGCCGCGGTCATGACCAAGGCCTCACCCACGGGGCCAGCCACTTTGTCGATGGTGATTTGTCCGGCTTCAGCCATGCCGGTCAAGGCATTGAAAATGCCCCAGACCGTGCCCAACAGGCCAATGAACGGCGAGGTCGAGCCCGCTGTGGCCAGTAGCAACTGCCCCCATTGCAAGCGCTGAACGGTATGGTCCAGCGCATCACGCAGCACACGGGTCAGTTGGTTAGAGCGATCACCTGCCGCGGCCAATGTGCCGCCCAAGGGCAGCAAGGTGACCGACAACAGGGGGCTGACGCATGCGTCCCGATCGAAGTGCGCCACCTGTTGTGCGGCTTGTTCAAAATCGGGCGCCTGCCAAAAAGCGGCAATGCTGCGTGTGACATCGGCCTGAACCCGGCGCAAGAGGCGCCATTTCCAGGCGATCACCACCCAGCAGCCGATGGACAACACCACCAGCAACAGCGCCAGGCTTTGGGTCAGGGCGTCGCCGTGGGCGACAGAATCAAGCCAAATCACAAGAGGCTACCTGTCCGTTCATATTCAGCGCAAGCCGAGCACGTCGAACATGTCGAACAGCCCGCGCTCTTGCGTCGCCAAAAAGCGCACCGCGCGCAAACTGCCTTGGGCATAGGTGGCGCGGCTGGACGACTTGTGCGTCACCTCAATGCGCTCGCCCGTGCCGGCAAACAAAACGGTGTGGTCGCCCACAATGTCGCCGCCGCGGATGGTGGCAAAGCCAATGGAGGAGGGGTCGCGTTCACCGGTCACGCCTTCGCGGGCATACACAGCGCAATCTTTCAAATCGCGGCCCAGCGCATCGGCAATGACTTCGCCCATTTTGAGGGCGGTGCCCGAAGGCGCGTCCACTTTGTGGCGGTGATGCGCCTCAATGATCTCGATGTCGTAGCCGGTCGACAGCGCCTTGGCCGCCATTTCCAGCAGTTTCAGCGTGACGTTCACGCCCACACTCATATTGGGGGCCATCATGATGGCAATGTCTTTGGCGATCTCGGCGATCTCGGCTTTTTGCGCCTCGGTGAAACCGGTCGTGCCGATCACGGCTTTCACACCCGAGGCCCGGCAAGCGTGCAAATGCGCCAGCGTGCCTTCGGGGCGGGTGAAGTCGATCAAAAATTGCGCGCCTTGCAGGCCTTGCGGCACATCGGCTGTCACCATCACGCCGCTGGCCTGTCCGGTCCAGGCGCTGGCGTCCTGGCCCAGCGCTGGGCTGGTGGCGATGTCCAAAGCGCCAGCCAGGTGGCAGTCGTGCGACTGCGCGATGGCCTCGATCAGCATATGGCCCATGCGGCCTGTGGCACCGGCCACCGCAATGGCCAAGGAAGTTGTGGATTGCACTGCAGTCATGATGTCAACAATTGGAAAAGCTGTTCAGGAAAAGCCAGCCCCTCGTCCCGCCTCGCCTCAGCGAACAGCGGGCTCCAAGGGCGGGTAACTGCTGGGCAAAGGCTGCACAGGTGTTGCGGGGGCCTGGCTTGCCGCTGGTGCGGGCGGAAACTTGCGTAACGCCTCCTCACTGGCTTGAAGCAACAACGGTTGGTTGATTTTTTTGTCGCCCACCAAGCGTTGCACAAACTCGTTTTCACTGGGCAATTCGTCGCTGTCGATCTGCGACAAGGTATCGCCCTTGAATTGCACCGTCAGCTTGAAACTTTGCGGGGCCACACCTTGGCGCCGGATGGTGAAGACGTAATCCCAGCGATCGGCATGGAACAGGCTGGACACCAGGGGGGTGCCCAAAATGTCCTTGACCTGGGCCCGAGCCATGCCCGGCTTCAGGGCTTGGCGCTGCTCGCGCGAGACGAAGTTGCCTTGCACCACTTCAGGCTTGTACAAGCCGAAGCGCTCCATGTCGAGGCTCGAGTGGATGACTGAGCAAGCCGACAAAGCGGCGGCAACAGCAAAGCCCAGCGTCACCCGCAGTGGCCAGGAATTACGAAAAGACTGATAAGCTGTCATGAATGCGTGCAAGCCCTATGATCAGGTCATTGTAGCGGCACGCATGCCCAACCTGACTCGCCTTTGGAATTGCCTTTTCTCTATGGACCATTCAGACGAACTCAAAAATACCGGCTTGAAAGTGACGTTGCCGCGCCTGAAGATTTTGGAGATCTTTCAAACCGGCGCGCAGCGGCACATGACGGCCGAGGATGTGTTTCGGCATTTGCTGGCCGAGCACGCCGACATCGGCCTGGCCACGGTGTACCGCGTGCTGACGCAATTTGAGCAAGCGGGCATTTTGAGTCGCAACCATTTTGAGAGCGGCAAAGCCGTCTATGAGTTGAACGAGGGCCAGCACCATGACCATATGGTGTGCCTCGATTGCGGCAAAGTGGAAGAGTTCTACGACCCTGAAATTGAGCAGCGCCAGCAAGCCGTGGCGCTGGCCAAGGGCTTTGTCATTGCCGACCACGCCCTGAGCTTGTACGCCCACTGCACCAACCAGCCCTGCCCACACCGCATTACCCGGTAATGGCCGGGTAGCGCCTTAGCCGCCCATGGCGCGGCGCTGGCGTTCCATGAAGTCCTGGTAGGTGTCGATGCCGCGCATTTGCAAAATCGTGTTGCGCACCGCCGCCTCGACCAGCACCGCAATGTTGCGCCCTGCCACCACCTGAATCACCACTTTGCGCACCGGAATACCGAGCACATCCTGCGTCAAGGGCTCGGTCGGCAAGCGCTCGTAATCACGCTCAAAACTTTCTTTGCGCACCAAATGCACGATCAGTTTCAAGCGCATTTTGCGGCGCACGGCGGTCTCACCAAAAATGCCGCGGATATCAAGCAAGCCAATGCCGCGCACTTCCAGCAGGTTTTCCAGCAACTCCGGGCAACGCCCCTCGATCGTGGTCTGGTTGATGCGAAACAGATCGACCGCATCGTCGGCCACCAAACCGTTGCCACGTGAAATCAATTCCAGGCCCAGTTCGCTTTTGCCCAGGCCCGACTCGCCGGTGATCAGCACGCCCAAGCCCAAAATGTCCATGAACACCCCGTGCATGGTGGTGCGGTCAGCAAAGTGCTTGGACAAATAGGCCCGCAGCACGTCAATCACAAAAGCCGAGGATTCCTTGGTGGAAAACATCGGGATCTGGGCCCGCTCGCACATCGACAACAAGGCATCGGGGGCGGCTTGGTCATCGGCCAGCACCAACACGGGCGGCTCCAGGGTGACGATACGTGCGATGCGGCGGGCGCAATCTTCCGGAGTGGAGTTGACCAAGTAGGCCACCTCCCTCTCGCCCAGAATCTGCACCCGGTAAGGGTGGATGTAATTGAGGTAACCCACCAAGTCGGCGCCAGAACGGGCGGCACGCACCGCCACTTCATCAAAGCGACGCTCGGAGGCACCTAGGCCGGCGATCCACTGCCATTTGAGTTTGCCGCGATGGTCTTCAAACAAGACATCGGCACTGACCACGGTAGGTTTCATGGCAACCGCAAGAAGGGATTAAACCGTTTGCGCCGACTGCCATGTGGCAATCAAGGCATGCAAAGATTCTTGGCTGGGACTGGTCTTGATGTTTTCCCGCAGCGTGGCATCGCTCAGCATTTCAGCGATTTCCGAGAGAATTTCAAGATGTTTTTGCGTGGCCGCTTCCGGCACCAGCAAAAAAATCAGCAAATTCACAGCTTGCTCGTCAGGGGCATCAAAACCAATTGGGCTGGCCAACTGGAAAACCGAAGCCATCGGGGATTTGAGACCTTTGATCCTGCCATGCGGAATGGCCACGCCATGCCCCAGACCGGTCGAACCCAGGCGTTCACGGGCAAACAGACTGTCGGTGACCAAGGCCCGAGACAGCCCGTGCAAGTTTTCAAACAACAGCCCGGCTTCTTCAAAAGCGCGCTTTTTGCTTGTCGCCTCAAGGCCGACAAGGACTTGGGCCAGCGGAAGGATGGAAGAAAGGCGATTCATGTCGAAGCGAATTATGCACCCACCCGAGGGTTTCCCACTAAAGACCGGCCCTGCTGCCTGTCACCTATGCAAAAGGCCGCTTTGCAGCGGCCTTGGAGGGTCTTTTGGAGCCCGGACTCACATCATACGCTTGGCGGCTTCATGGTGGTGGTCGGTCAATTTGGTTTTATGCCTTACCACCTGGCGGTCCAGTTTGTCGACCAATTCGTCTACGGCGGCATACAGGTCTTCATGTGCACTTTCGGCAAACAAATCACTGCCTTTGACGTGGATATTGCATTCGGCTCGTTGTCGCTTTTCCTTCTCTTTTTGCTTTTCTACCGTCAGTAAGACTTTGACATCCACCACTTGGTCAAAGTGCCGGGTGATTCGATCTAATTTGCCCGTCACGTAGGTGCGCAAAGCGGGGGTGACCTCGAGGTGGTGACCACTGATCGTCAAGTTCATATGTAAAGCCTCCTGCTGCTTACTGGGTTGAAATAACCACCTGTTGAGGGTGGCCGAGAAACACAGAAACCGAAACGCTGGAGTTCACTATGCGCTTGCCCTCCTGTAAACGCAAGGCCTCCAAGAAAAACCTCGAGGCCTCCAGTGAATCAAGCTGAAATACCTTTTTCAGTGCTAAGCTGATGGGCGATGTCGCAACCGATTTTCTGAGCGGAGGCCCGCAGTTTGCAACAGAATGCCTTGACCGCGACCGGTCGTGCCGATCGACCACCCCGCAAAGCCCTGGTGTTGATGGGCGGCGGCGCTCGCACCGCTTACCAAGCCGGTGCACTGCAAGCTTTGGCCGCTCTCTTGCCGGCCGATCAAGACGGCAAATTCCCCTTTGATATTTTGGTCGGCACCTCGGCCGGCGCGCTGAACGCGACCTTTTTGGCCAGCCAGGCCCACAACGGGAGCCAGGCCTTTCACGCACTGGCCACTTTCTGGTCCCGTCTGCGCTCGCCACAGGTCTACCAACTGCCCCGTACCGCCTTGAGCCAATGGGGCCGCTGGAGCCGCTGGGCCACCGCCTTGGGTGTGACGCTCTCGGCGCGCCAGCATGGGGCAGCACTGGACAGCATGCCCCTGGTCAACACCTTGCATCACGTCATTGATTTGCCGGCCATCGATCGTGCCTTGGCGCAAGGCGCCATCCAAGCCCTGGCCGTGACCGCGTCGAGCTACTCCAGCGGGGTGCACTGGACTTTTTGCCAAACTGGCGAAGACAGCAAAACGACACCCTGGAGCCGCCCGGGACGACGGGCCGACATGCAGCCGGTCACGATCGAGCACCTGATGGCTTCGAGTGCCATCCCCTTCCTTTTCCCTGCGACACCGCTGTGGGTGGACGGCGGTTTGGAGTATTTTGGCGATGGCTCGATGCGGCAAATCTCCCCCTTGTCTCCCGCGGTGGACCTGGGCGCGACCCAGATCCTGGCCATTGGCGTGGGGCAGCCACACCGCAGCCTCTTGGACACGGCCGTCATGCACCATCGCCCGCCGACGCTGGGCGGCATTGCCGGTCACGCCTTGGCCAGCGTGTTCCATGACACGCTGCAGGCCGATGTGGAGCAGATCGAACATTTGAATGCCAGCTTGAGCGGATTGTCAGACGCCGTGCGTCGCCAATTGCCTTTCAACCCCGTGCAAGTGCTGACTTTGCACCCCAGCGCCTCCCTGGATGCGCTGGCCCAAGCGCATGTGCAGGAATTGCCCGCCGAGTTGCACCGCGTGCTCAATGGTCTAGGCGCCTTGTCTGGCGGCGGCGCGGCTTTGAGCAGCTACTTGCTGTTTGAACCCGGCTTTGTCCAAGCCCTGATGCAGCTGGGCGCCGCCGATGTCATGGCCCGTCGTGACGAATTTTTGGCTTTTTTGGCCCCGGTTTCGGCCTGAAGCGGTGAGATAATCCGGGCACATTGTTTTATGGAGACACATTCCGTGGAAAGCTACCCCAGTTGGTAGCTTTCGGATGATTCTGGTTTGACCCGCGTCGTTCGAAAGCTGCCGTGCCCTTTTTGCCGCCTTTTTGAATCACTCGGGTCATTGACCTTTGTTCATCTGCCATGCTCAATATTTTCACCTTGGCCAACGGCCGCCTTTTCCAAGAAGAGATCGAATCTCTGGAAGAACTCTCTAAGTTCCAGCCCATTTGGGTGGACTTAGAGTCCCCCACTGTCGAAGAAAAGCGCTGGATCAAACAGTACTACGGCCTGTCCATCCCCGAAGACGCGATGGACGAGGACATCGAGGAATCGGCGCGTTTTTACGAAGAAGACAACGGCGAGTTGCACATTCGCAGTGACTTTTTGATCGCCGACGAAGACGAGCCGCGCACCGTGCGCTGCGCTTTCATTTTGAACCAGCACAACGCCGACCTGCGCAGCCGCGGCGTGCTGTTCTCGATCCACGACGAAGACGTGCCCGTGTTCCGCTTGCTGCGTCTGCGCGCGCGCCGTGCGCCCGGTCTGATCGAAGACGACAAAGACGTGTTGCTCAAATTATTTGACGCCGACGCCGAGTATTCGGCCGACACGCTCGAAGGCATTTACGACGAGCTGGAAAAAGCCGGCAAGCAGGTGCTGTCGGGCGACGTGACCGATGCCTTGGCCGGCGAAGTGCTGGGCGCGATTGCGCGGCAAGAAGATTTGAACGGCCGCATCCGGCGCAACGTCATGGACACGCGCCGTGCGGTCAGTTTCATGATGCGCTCGAAAATGCTCAACGGTGAGCAGTTTGAAGAAGCACGGCAAATTTTGCGTGACATCGAATCACTGGATTCGCACACCGCGTTCTTGTTCGACAAGATCAACTTTTTGATGGACGCCACCGTGGGTTTCATCAATATCAACCAGAACAAGATCATCAAGATTTTCTCGGTGGCCAGCGTCGCCTTGCTGCCGCCCACCTTGATTGCCAGCTTGTACGGCATGAACTTTCAGTACATGCCCGAGTTGTCGCAGACCTGGGGTTACCCTTATGCCTTGGCCTTGATGGCCGCCAGCGCCGTGGTGCCCATGTGGTACTTCCGCCGCAGGGGTTGGCTGAAGTAAATCTAGCGTGCGCGTTGGGTGAAAAAGTGGTCCAAAATCGCTGCGCTGTAGCGGCTGGCCACGGTGTCCACAAACTTCAAAAAGTCAGCATGCGCATCGTCGTCAGAGCGGTCTGAAATCGTGCGCATGGCGGCAAACGGCACGCCGTAGTCATGACACACCTGGGCCACGGCAGCGCCCTCCATCTCCACCGCCAAAGCCGCAGGCAAAGCCTGCTGCAAGCGTTGACTCTCCAAGCGTGTCGACACGAACCGGTCGCCGCTGATGATCAGGCCTTGGTGCACTTGGGCAAGACCTGCTTCCATCCCCATTTCAGTCAAGTCCGCCGCATCCAGCACCCCCTGCGCCAAGGCCGTTTTTGCCGCCCGCACCAACGCTGCCGTCAACACGGCGTCGGTGGCAAAGTGCGATCGACCGTAGAGGGGCACTTCATAGATGGGGAAGAGCGGCGACGCGTCCATGTCGTGCTGCATAAACGCGCTGGCCACCACCACGTCCCCAACCTGCGCGAGCGGCGCCACGCCGCCGGCAACGCCGGTGAACAGCACTTGGCGCACACCAAAGCGTTCGATCAGCACCGTGGCGGTGGTGGCTGCGGCCACCTTGCCAATGCGCGAGAGCACCGCCACCACGTCGTTTCCATGCCAGCGACCCAGCACAAACTCACGCCCGGCCACGGTTTGCTTTTGCTTCTGAGGCAACCAGGCCAGCACGGCAGCCAACTCGGGGTGCATGGCGCTGACGATGGCGATTCGAGACATGGCAACTCAATCGAAAAAATAGCGGCCGAAGCCGCCAGGGTGTGGAGGGGTCGGGCGAGCGAGTTTTATTTTTGCTCGCGCAATTCGCGGCGCAAAATTTTGCCCACAGGCGTCTTGGGTAAATCGCTGCGGAACTCGATCACACGCGGCTGCTTGTAGCCGGTCATGTTTTCTTTGCAAAACGCTTGCACTTGCGCCTCGGTGAGTGCGGGGTCTTTTTTGACAATCACCAGCTTGACGGCTTCGCCGGTTTTCTCATCGGGCACGCCCACGGCCGCGCATTCCAGCACGCCAGGGCAACTGGACACCACCTCTTCCACCTCATTGGGGTAGACGTTGAAACCGCTGACCAAAATCATGTCCTTTTTGCGGTCAACGATTTTGAAAAATCCACGCTCGTCCATGATGCCCACATCACCCGATTTGAAGTAACCGTCTGCCGTCATCACGCGGGCGGTCTCGTCCGGTCGCTGCCAATAACCGGCCATCACCTGCGGGCCTTTGATGGCGATTTCTCCCGCTTGACCGGGCCCTGTCACCTCTTGACCGTCGTCGTCGACCAACTTCATCCAAGTGCTCGGAATCGGCACGCCGATGGTCCCAGAAAACGCGCTGCTGGTGGTGGGGTTGCAACTCGCCGAAGGGCTGGTTTCAGACAGGCCGTAGCCCTCGCAAATGGGGCAACCGGTTTTCTCCAGCCACAGCTTGGCCACGGCGGGGGTCACCGCCATGCCGCCGCCCACGGACACCTTCAAGTGACTCCAATCCACCGTATGGAAATCCGGATGGTTGGCCAAGCCATTGAACAAGGTATTGACGGCGGGAAAGCTATGGAACCTGTGTTTGGACAGTTCTTTGAGTACCGCCGGAATGTCGCGCGGATTGGGAATCAAAATCGTTTTGGCCCCGCTGCGCATGCTGAGCATCATGTTCACCGTGAAGGCAAAGATATGGTAGAGCGGCAAGGCGCACACCGAGGTGGGTTGCTCGTTCGCCGGCACCAGTTTCATGACGGGCGCATTCCAAGCCTCGGATTGCAGCACATTGGCCACCAAGTTGCGATGCAATAAAACAGCCCCTTTGGAGACACCGGTGGTGCCTCCGGTGTACTGAAGAACCGCAATGTCATCAGGCCCGATGGTGAACGCGGTAAACGGCGCGTTGAAGCCCTTGGCCAGCGCGGTATTGAAGCGTACTGCTTGCGACAGGTTGAATTCAGGCACCATCTTCTTCACATTGCGCACCACGTAATTGACCAAGCTGCCTTTGATCCAACCCAAACGGTCGCCCATGGCGCAAAGCACCACATGCTCAACCGAGGTTTGGGCCAGGCACTTGTCCAACGTGGCGGCAAAGTTCTCAATGATGAAGATCGCTTTGGAACCCGAGTCTTTGAGTTGATGCTCCAACTCGCGTGGGGTGTACAGCGGGTTGACATTCACCACCACATAGCCTGCGCGCAAGATGGCCGCCACCGCGATCGGGTACTGCGGCATATTGGGCATCATGATGGCGATGCGATCGCCTCGGGACAAACCCAAGGACTGCAAGTAGGCGGCCATGGCCTGGCTTTGCGTATCCAGGTCGGCGTACGTCAAATCCTGACCCATGAAGCAAAACGCCGTGCGCTCGGCATACTGCTTGAAACTGGCCTCCATCAGGTCCACCAACGATCTGTAAAGACTGGGGTCAATATCGGAAGGAACGCCTTCGGGATAACTGCTTAACCAAATGCGATCTGAGGTCATTGCGGATGCTCCTTAACGGGCCAGTCTACCGTAAATCTGACGCCTGACTGACGTCAAAAACCTCGGGTTTTCCGCTAAAAAAAGGGGTGAACCCTGTTCACCCCCTTTTTATGGATGCACAGAGGACCTAAGATTTCAAAGACATCAACACCTCGTCCAGCATTTTCTTGGCATCGCCAAACAGCATGCGGTTGTTCTCTTTGTAGAACAGCGGGTTATCCACGCCGGCGTAGCCGCTGGCCATGGAGCGCTTCATGACGATGCTGGTGCGGGCCTTCCAGACTTCGAGCACCGGCATGCCGGCGATCGGACTGGTCGGGTCGTCTTGCGCCGCCGGGTTCACGATGTCGTTGGCACCGATCACGATGGCCACGTCGGTGTTCGGAAAGTCCTCATTGAGCTCGTCCATCTCGAACACGATGTCGTAGGGCACCTTGGCCTCGGCCAACAAGACGTTCATGTGGCCCGGCATGCGACCCGCCACGGGGTGAATGCCAAAGCGCACGTTCACGCCTTTTTCGCGCAGGTGCTTGGTAATTTCAAACACCGTGTGCTGAGCCTGCGCTACAGCCATGCCGTAGCCAGGCACGACGATCACATTTTTGGCGTCACGCAGCAGCTCGGCGGTCTCTGCGGCCAAGATGGGGCTGACCTCGCCCACCGGCTCGGCCGCTTCACCCGTCGGCTTGGGCGCGGCGGCCGTGGTGCCAAAGCCCCCTGCGATCACGCTGATGAAACTGCGGTTCATGGCGTTGCACATGATGTAGGACAGAATCGCGCCGCTGGAGCCGACCAAGGCACCGATCACAATCAACAAGTCGTTGGAGAGCATGAAGCCGGTGGCCGCGGCGGCCCAGCCGGAATAGCTGTTGAGCATGGACACCACCACCGGCATGTCGGCGCCGCCAATGGCCATGACCATGTGGATGCCGAACAGCAAAGCAATGGCGGTCATGATGAACAAGGGCAGCATGCCGTCTTGCACCGTGTGGGCGTTCATGAACTCTCGGCCAAAATAAATCACCGCGATCAAGCCCGCCAGGTTGAGCCAATGGCGGCCGGGCAACAACAAGGGGCTGCCACCGATGCGGCCGGACAACTTGCCAAACGCTGCCACCGAGCCGGAGAAGGTCACGGCGCCAATGAAAATGCCGATGTAAATTTCACCGGCGTGGATGGCGTGCGCTGCGCCGTCCAAATTCTTGGAAGCTTCAGGGTCAACGTAGGTGGCATAACCCACCAGCGCCGCAGCCATGCCGACCATGCTGTGCATGAGCGCCACCAGTTCGGGCATTTGCGTCATCTGCACTTTGCGCGCAGCGTAAAGGCCAATGATCGCGCCCACCAGCATGGCGCCCACGATCATGGGAATGCCCTCGGCCGTGACTTGCGGCCCAAAGACCGTGGCCAGCACGGCCAGGCTCATGCCGATCATGCCGTAGAGGTTGCCGCGCCGTGCGGTTTCCTGGTTGGACAAACCACCCAAGCTGAGGATGAAAAGAATGGTCGCGCCGATGTAGGCGACCGTGGCCAGACTTGCATTCATAAATGTCTCTCTTATTCAATCAGTCGGGGACAGCGCTGAAGTTCTGCCCCCAAATTTATTTATCTTCTAAACATCGCCAGCATGCGCTGGGTGACGGCAAAGCCGCCAAACATGTTGATGGCGGTGAGCACCAGGGCCAAAGCGGCCAGAATGCCGATCAGCGTGTTGGGCCGACCGGCCGCGTTGGCCATGGGCGAAATCTGTACCAGGGCGCCGATGGCGATGATGGAGCTGATCGCGTTGGTCACGCTCATGAGCGGGGTGTGCAGCGCGGGTTTGACGTTCCAAACCACCATGTAACCCACAAAACAGGCCAAAACAAACACCGTGAAGTGCGACAGGAATGCCGCAGGCGCATAGGCACCGACCAGCACCAACAGCACAGCAGCTGCCGCCGACACGATCAGCAGCTGACCCACGGGCATGGGGCCCGATGGCTCGCCGTGGCCGTGGCCTTTTTTAGCGGCAGGCGCCGCTGCAGGCTTGGGTGCGGGCTTGGGGGCCACCACCAGCGGCGGCGCAGGCCAGGTGATCTCGCCGTCCTTGATGACCGTCAGGCCCCGAATGGCGTCGTCTTGCATGTTGACGTTGATGATGCCGTCTTTGGTCTTGCACAGCTCTTCCGTCAGGCGGAACAGGTTGGTGCCATACAGCGTGGACGACTGGCGTGCCATGCGCGAGGCCAGATCGGTGTAGCCGACGATGGTCACGCCGTGCTTGACCACCGCCTTGCCGGGTTCGGTCAGCTCGCAGTTGCCGCCTTGCTCGGCAGCCATGTCCACGATCACGCTGCCGGGCTTCATGCTTTGCACCATCGCGGCGGTGATCAGCTTGGGCGCGGGTTTGCCGGGAATCAGCGCGGTGGTGATGATGATGTCGCACTCTTGGGCTTGCTGCGCGTACATCTTGCGCTGCGCGGCTTGGAAGCCTTCGCTCATGACTTTGGCGTAACCGCCGCCGCCCGAACCTTCTTCTTCGTAATCGACCTTGACGAACTCGCCGCCCAGTGACACGACCTGGTCGGCCACTTCGGCGCGGGTGTCATTGGCGCGCACGATGGCGCCCAAGCTGGCGGCCGCGCCAATGGCAGCCAAACCGGCCACACCGGCACCGGCAATGAACACCTTGGCCGGGGGCACCTTGCCTGCGGCCGTGATCTGGCCGTTGAAGAAACGGCCAAAGGCATTGGCCGCCTCCACCACGGCACGGTAGCCAGTGACACCGGCCATGGAAGTCAAGGCGTCCATCTTTTGGGCGCGGCTGAGTGTGCGCGGCAGCGCGTCGATCGACAAGGCCGTCACCTGTTTGTCTGCCAACTGCTGCATCAACTCGGGGTTTTGGGCGGGCCACAAAAAGCCAATCAGGGTTTGGCCTGGGTGCATCAGCGCCACCTCGTCCTGCGCAGGGGCGCGCACCTTGAAGACGATGTCACAGCCGCTCCACAGCGCAGCGGCGTTGGGGGCAATGGTGGCACCTGCTTCGACATAGGCCGCGTCTGACAGGTCGGCAAAATCGCCAGCGCCTTGTTCGACGACCACAGCAAAACCGAGTTTGATCAGTTTGGTCACCGCATCGGGGACTGTGGCTACCCGTTTTTCTCCGGGAAAAATCTCTTTGGGCACGCCAATGCGCTGTGGCGTGGCGGCGGTATCGCCTGATT
Organism: uncultured Burkholderiales bacterium; assembly: GCA_903916355.1. Taxonomy (GTDB): domain Bacteria; phylum Pseudomonadota; class Gammaproteobacteria; order Burkholderiales; family Burkholderiaceae_C; genus Limnohabitans_A. Next base: position 28,285 of record CAIWWN010000272.1, read on the forward strand.
GCATGTTTGTCTCCTCGCTCGATACACAAAAAATAACCAATTCTCCAGCTTAACCGATGTCGAGGTTTGACAGGCATGGGCAAACTTTCTTCTGACACGAAAAAATGCACGCACCCAGCATCGTCAATGTCTAACGCATAGCGAAAAACACCCCCGCTTTGGAATGAAAAATCCCAAAAATTGTGCCCGAATCCAGGCAGTCATCGATAATCCAGCCCATGGATACCCGATGGAAACCCAATGTCACGGTCGCTGCCATCATTGCGCAGGACGGCCGCTATCTGCTGATTGAAGAGCACACCCCAGAAGGCCTGCGCCTGAACAACCCGGCTGGGCATTTGGATCCTTTGGAGTCCTTGGCCGATGCCTGCAAACGGGAAGCCTTGGAGGAAACCACGTGCACTTTTGAGCCCGAAGCCCTGGTGGGCGTGTACCTGTCGCGCTTTCAAAGACCCGCCACAGGGGAAGACATCACCTACGTGCGTTTTGCGTTTTGCGGCAAGGTCGGCCCCGCCAACCCGGCTTTGCAGTTGGACAACGGCATTGTGCGAACCCTGTGGATGACGCCCGACGAAATCCGGGCCAGTGCCCAGCGCCACCGCAGCCCCTTGGTGTTGCGCTGCATTGAAGATCATTTGGCAGGTCAGCGCTTCCCATTGGAAACGCTTTACACCGACACCTCTGTCACCCACTTCAAGCCCTGAGTGGGAAGGCCTCGCGGCCCTGCAACGAAGTTCAAGGTGGCGTCACGGACAAGAGTTGCGCGGCATCCCAGCCCATGTCGTGAGCGAACTGGTTGGCCAACTGCTGATAGCCGGGCACGGTGAAATGAATCAAGTCCCGCGCCATCAGCGCAGGTGACTGGCGCGCCCAGCGGTATGCGCCGCCTTGTCCGCCCATGGCCTGCAACATGCTCCACGCCGTGCAGCCCTGCTGCTGCGCCACCGCGGTTTGAATCTGACCAATCTCTTCATGAATGCGGGTGTACTGCAACAGGTTTCGGGCGGGGCCGGGACCGGTCTCGATCCCCGGCGAGGTCGGCGTGCTTTTGGCTTTGTATGGACCCGCTTTTTTGCCTGCTTTTTTCGTTTTTTTGTCACTCACAAGCTGCGCACTCGCCGGCAGGCGCTTCCACTTTTCCGAACGGCGCACCAGCACACCCCGGTCCCCCGGTGTGATCAACACACAAGCCGCGTCGGGGAACACGGAGCGCATGCGCTGCACCGATTCACGCAAACTGGCTTGGTAGGCCACTGCATCAAAAGGTTTGACATTGCCTTCGTTGGTGCCGAACTCCATCATCACCAAGTTGTAAGGCGTCTGCGTGAACCAGGCGCTCAGATAGTCGGTGGCCGCCAGCCGCCAGCCCGCCACGGTGGCGCCCGGGTAGCCGAACACATCCATTTGCAAAGCCGTTTGGCTGGGCACTGGCAGCGCCAGACCCTGCAAGCGCAACTCGCCCGACACCAGCCGCAGACGAACGACCGACAAGGGCCCGTCCGCCGCCAACTCCAGCACAGCAGGGCCGGGCACGCCCGACAACACCAGCTCCACCTCTTGGTCGCCATCCACACTCAACGCCAAGCGCACAGGGCTGGCGGTTTGTTGATACAGCACACGCAGCTGCCGTGCCTCCGCCACACCCGCGGTATTGCGCAGATCCCAGGCCAAGGTGGCACCGGCTTGCGCGCTGAATAAATTCACCAAGCCTGGGCCGGGCGCTGCCGCGCTGGCGGCATTGGCGTGTGCCGGCTCGTAACGCCACTGCGGCGAGACACAGGTTTTGCGCAAAGGCAGACGCACACCGGGTCGGTTCATGCTGGCCGGGATGAAGCCTGCACGAACTTGCTCGGGCGCAAGTTTGAGAATCTTCGCCAACTCTTGCGTGAAAAAACCTGCGGCCAAATGGCTGTCGCCCCAAATGGCGACCCGATACGGCTCACCGGGCCGGGCACGGCTCAACAGACCCGCGCCGGCTGGCAACCTGGCCGGGGGAAGCGGCATCGACGCTCCCGCCTCTTTCAAGGCGGCTTGCACTTCGTCATCGTCCGGCATTTCGCGCGGGTCCAGATCTGGCGCCGCTGCAGTGGACGCACCACGGGGCACCATGTCGCATTGCAAGTCAGGCACTGCGGGGTGCGCAAACACCCGCAAGGTTGTCAATGCCGGAGTGCCCACAGCGGGGGCGGCCACGGCGCAACCCAGGGTCAAAGCCCAGGTCAGTAGCCCAACGCTCAGGCGCTTGTCTGGTCGATTCCATCTCATGGTTGATCCGCTTTCTCAATGTGTTGCACCAGCGCTTGGGTGATTTTGTGCAATCCCGCAGGTGTGAAATGGGTGCCGTCTTCGGTTCGCAAACTGACCGATTGACCGGTCGCATCGCGTTGGTATTTTTGGAAGGGCAAAGAGGCCACACCGATCAAAGGCTCGATCGACAGATAGTCAGTACCAAAGGCTTGGGCGCGGTCGTGAAACACATGGTTCAATACCACCACACCACGCTGCAAACGGTCCTCGCGCATGGCGGGCAAACCCACCCAGATCACGCGCACCTGGCGCTGCACCGCATGGGCCAAAATCTCGTCCACGCGTGCCGCGTAATTCTCCAGCCACGGCGGGGTGGCAAACGACACCCGTTTGTCAGGCAAAAACATATCGCGCGGATCGTTCGGTCCTAAAAAAATAACCACCCAAGTCAGTTGCTGCGACGCGATGGTTTGGGCAATGGTGTGCGGCCAGTCAAAGTAGCGCCGCGCCGTCAAGCCCGTGCTTTGTTTGCTCAGATCGGTCATCTGCCAATCGGGGTGCGCCTGCCTCAACTCACGCATCACAAAAGGCGCCACACCTTGCATCATCGAGTCGCCAGCAAACAAAATTCTTTGCGGCCCGGGCAGGGCTTTTTGCACAGCAATCGTGGGCCAGAACTCACCAGCAGGCAAGGCCTTTAGCGGCAGGCGCAGGGGCTGTGGGGCTTGTCCGTCTTGAGATGGACCCTGCAGGGTAGAGCCCGCATCGCGCCCCAGCCAGAGGCCCAACTGGCGCGAAGGAGCGAACGCGGCCTCAGGCAGCACCGCCTGCAAACGCCATTGCCAGCGCGCGTCCAAGTAAGTGTCCAGCGAATCCAGCCACAGCGCGGTGTTGAGCAGGCCGGCCGCGATCAGCATCCAGCCCAACTGGCGAACAGTCAAAGTGCGGGTCATGCTCAAAACCGGTAGTAAATAAAACCCGGCACACCGCTCGGACCGAGCGCCACCACGCCAAAAATGCACAGGCTCAACACGGCGCCCACAGCCCAGGCCGGCGAAGCTTGCAGCCACGTCACCACGCGCGTTTGCAGCGCCTGGGCATGACGGCTCAAGCTGAGAAACACCGCAACCAAAGCCAGCAGCATCAGCATCGCCCCGGGTGGGACTTGCCAAAACGCATGCTCGTTGGCGACCACGCTGTACAACATGCTGCAAGCGGCCTCCACCGACTCTGCGCGAAAAAAGACCCAGGCCAGCGCCACAAACAACAAGGTGAGTGTTTGCGAAAACCAGGCGGGCAAAGCCGGCCCTTGGGCGCGCTTGTACAGGTTGACCGCCACCACGCCCAATCCATGCAGCAAGCCCCAAACCACAAACGTCCAATTCGGCCCGTGCCAGACGCCGCTGAGCACCATGCCGAACAGCACATTCGCTTGCGTGCGGGCAAAACCGAGGCGGTTGCCGCCCATCGGGATGTAGATGTAGTCACGAATGAAACTCGACAGGGACACATGCCAGCGCGTCCAAAAGTCTTGCAGGTTGCGCGCCAAATACGGCTGCCTGAAATTGACCGGCAGCTCAAACCCCAAGAGCAGCGCCAAGCCGGTCACGATCAAGGTGTAGCCGCCAAAGTCCAACATGATTTGCAAGGTGTAGCCCACCATGGCCGCCAGCAAACTCAAACCCCCATACTGCTCTGGCGACTTGAACACCGGGTCCACCCAGGTGTCGGCCAGCCAAGTGGCAAAGACCAGTTTTTGCGCAGCGCCCAGCACGATGATGTACAGCGCCACCAGGGTCTCGCGCGGGCGTCCCGGGGTACCGGCATCGAGCTGCGCAAAAAAGCGCTCGGCCCGCAAAATCGGCCCGGCAAACAGCGTGGGCCAAAAGCACAGAAACAGCAGCACCTGCGGCAAGGGCCGCACCGCGCTCGGTTGTCTTCCCACCATCACCAAGTAAGTGATGGCCTGGAATGTCAAAAAAGAAATCCCCACCGGCGCCACCACATCCCACACGGGCAGCGCAGGATGAAAGCCCAAACCATTGAACACCGCCAGCAAGCTGGTGCGCAAAAATTCAGCATATTTGAAATAAGCCAGGCAACCGATGCTCAGCGTCAAAGCCACGCACCAGGGCAAGCGCTGGTGGGGTTGGCGTGCCAGCCACACCCCCAAGGCCGCCATGCCCAAGCTGTAGGCCAGCAGCTGCACCGCAAAAGTCCAGTCCCAGCTGGCATACAAAGCGTAGCCCGACAGCAAGAGCAGCGCGCGCTGCGCACGCGGGTGCGCGGCCAGCGCCCAGTACAACGGGAAAAACAGCAGGCACAGCCACGCAAATTCAGGCGAAACAAAACTCATGCCGGCCTTTTAGGGGACGAGAACTTGCTGGCCTGCGGCCACCGCGTCCATGTGCGCCTGCTCGGCCCGGACTTTGGCGACATAGCCTTCACCGCCGTTCGCCGTGAGGTCGCCGCCCAAATAAAAGCGCAAGCCATCGTCTACATTGCCGCCTTTGAGCTTGATGGAATCAACCAACACGCTCACGCCCACACGCAAATTGGTGATCGGATCGAACGCCGCCAATTTGCCGCCAAATTCTTCGTAGCGCTGGGCATGCACTTTGGGCATCACCTGCATCAAACCCTGCGCGCCCACTTTGCTTTGGATGTAGGGATGAAAGTTGGACTCGATGGCCATCACCGCCAAGATCAAATGCGCGGGCAATTTGGACGACCGTGACAGCACATGCGCCTCGGCCACCAAAGCGGCCAAGGGCTCAGGGGCGACACGGTATTTTTGCGCCAGCCACTGCGCCACCAAAGCTTGCGAGCGGGGCAAGGATTTCAGATCGGTGGCAGTGACGCGTTCCACGACATTTTCGGGCAACCACCACAGGCTCACATGGCGCTCGCGCAACCAGTTGTACACATAAGCCTCGCCCTCGGCCAGATAGTCGGGCCGCAGCGACAACACCAGCACCACCACGGTTACCAACAAGCCCACCATGGCCAGGCCACTGTGGGTCACGGTCAACACACCATGGCCCATGTCAGTGAGCAAGGTCTGCAGGCGGTTGCGAAATGGGGTGAGTTGAAACATAGGCTTGCATGGATTTTAAGCGCTGGCCCTGTTTTCACGATGGATCCACTGGGGTTAGGGATAATGGGCCCATGACCCTCCAACGTGTCGTCGTCGGACTTTCCGGCGGCGTTGACTCCGCCGTGACCGCCCACCTGCTGAAACAGCAGGGCCATGAGGTGGTGGGCATCTTCATGAAAAACTGGGAAGACGATGACGACAGCGAATACTGCGCCTCGAACATCGACTTCGTGGACGCGGCCGCTGTGGCCGATGTGCTGGGCATTGAGATCGAACATGTCAACTTTGCCTCAGACTACAAAGACCGGGTGTTTGCCGAGTTTGTGCGCGAATACCAAGCCGGGCGCACACCCAACCCCGACATCTTGTGCAACGCCGAGATCAAGTTCAAATCCTTTCTTGACCACGCCATGCGCTTGGGCGCGGAAAAAATCGCCACCGGACACTACGCTCGGGTTCGGCTCAATAGCGCCACCGGTCTGCATGAGCTGCTCAAAGGTCTGGACGAGAGCAAAGACCAAAGTTACTTTTTGCATCGACTCAATCAGGCGCAACTGTCCAAAACATTGTTCCCGATTGGCGAGTTGCACAAAACTGAGGTGCGGCGCATCGCCCAAGACATTGGCCTGCCCAACGCCAAGAAGAAAGACTCGACCGGCATTTGCTTTATTGGCGAGCGCCCCTTCAGAGAGTTCTTGAACCGCTACATCGCCAAAGAGCCGGGGCCAATCAAAGACCCGACCGGCCGCACCATCGGCCGGCATCAGGGCCTGAGTTTTTACACCCTGGGGCAACGCCAGGGCTTGGGCATTGGCGGTATCAAGGTCAAGGGGGCACAGCGGGGTGGCGGCGAGCACACGCCTTGGTTTGTGGCGCGCAAAGACATGGTGAACAACATCTTGTGGGTGGTGCAAGGGCATGACCACCCTTGGTTGCTGTCACCGCAGTTGCAGGCGGACGATGCCAGCTGGTGCGCAGGCGTGCCGCCTGAGCCCGGCACCTATGCGGCGAAAACCCGTTACCGCCAAAGCGATGCCGCTTGCTCTTTGAATGTGACGTCCAACAGCGCCTTCGCTTTGGACTTCGCCGAGGCCCAGTGGGCGGTGACACCCGGGCAAAGTGCCGTGCTGTACGACGGCGAGGTGTGCCTGGGCGGTGGCGTGATTTCGTCCGCCAGCGCCGCGCCATGACCACGCGCCGGAGCGCCGCTTGAAAATTGACTTCGATGGCCTCCAGGCCTTTGTCTGCGTGGCCGAGTTCAGCAGCTTCGTCAAAGCCGCGCAGCAACTGCACCTGACGCAAACGGCACTGACCCGGCGCATCCAAAAGCTGGAGAGTCTGCTGGACACCCGGCTGCTCGACCGCACCACCCGCAAGGTCGAGCTCACCGCCACAGGACGCGATTTTTTGCCGCAAGCCCGGAACCTGGTGCTGGACGCGACCCGCACGCTGCAGCGCGTGCGCGACAAGACGCTGGCCGGCGGCGGCCACTTCACGCTGGCGTGCGTGCCCTCGCTCACCACGCATGTGCTGCCGCAACTGATTCGTGCCTTTGCCCTGCAATGCCCAGGCAACACCTTGCGGTTGCTCGACGCCTCGTCGCATGACGTTCGCGCCGCCGTGCTCGACGGTCAAGCCGAGTTGGGCATCGCCATCAACGGTGAGCCCCATGCCGAGCTGCAAGAAATGGCACTGTTTGAAGATCCGCTGACCCTCTTGTGCCCCACACCGCACCCGCTACAGCACAAACGCACAGCGAGTTGGGCCGATCTGCAAGGCGTGGAGTTGATTGTGGTCAGCAGCTTCATGGCCACGCGCATGTTTTTAGACTATCAGCTGGGCCAGCGCGGCATCCGGCTCAGTGGCCACTACGAAGTGCAACACCATGCCACCGCGATCAATTTGGTGGCGGCCGGTGTGGGCTGCGCGGTCCTGCCCTCGTCCACCTTTGAAAACGGCGACCGCCCCAATGTGGTGAAGATTCCGCTGACGGGCCCCGTGGTCAAACGGCGCGTAACCCTGCTGCGCCGCAAGCAGGCCAGCCTGTCGGCCGCGGCCGAAGGGTTTTACCAGCTGACGGCGAACCACTTTGGTAAACGCCGCGTCAGCCGGTAGTGCCACCCGTCATTGATGCGTCAAACGCAATAAATGAATCCAATATTTCATTTCACAAATTTCGTGATTTCATCGACACTGCGCGCTGAATACACAACAAGGATGTGACATGGGGACAGATGTGCTGGTCATCGGCGGGGGCAACGCCGCCTTGTGCGCGGCCCTGATGGCCGCCGAAGCCGGCGCCAGCGTGACGCTGCTGGAAGCGGCGCCGCGCGAGTGGCGCGGCGGCAATTCGGGCCACACCCGCAACCTGCGCTGCATGCACGACGCGCCGCAAGACGTGCTGGTAGACACCTATTCCGAAGAAGAGTTCTGGCAAGACCTGCTCAAGGTCACCGGCGGTATTACCAACGAAAAACTGGCCCGCCTGACCATCCGTGAGTCCAGCACCTGCCGCGACTGGATGCGCAGCCACGGCGTGCACTTTCAGCCGCCGCTCTCAGGCGCGCTGCATGTGGCCCGCACCAACGCGTTTTTCATGGGCGGGGGCAAAGCCCTGGTCAACGCCTTCTACCGCAGCGCCGAAAAACTGGGCGTGAAAATCCGCTACAACGCCCCGGTCGACCGGCTGGAAATCGACCACGGCCGCTTTGTGGCCGCCTGGGTCGGCGACGAGCGCCTCACCGCCGCCACCTGCGTGCTGGCCGCCGGCGGCTTCGAGTCCAACCGCGAATGGCTGCGTGAGGCCTGGGGCCAGAACGAGCGCGGCGAGTGGCCGGCAGACAACTTTTTGATCCGCGGCACCCGCTTCAACCAGGGCGTGCTGCTCAAGCACATGCTGGCCCAAGGGGCGGACCCGATCGGCGACGCCACCCAAGCGCACATGGTGGCGATTGACGCGCGCGCCCCGCTTTACGACGGCGGCATCTGCACCCGCATCGACTGCGTGTCGCTCGGCGTGGTGGTCAACACCCAAGCCCAGCGCTTTTATGACGAAGGCGAAGACTTCTGGCCCAAGCGCTACGCCATTTGGGGCCGCCTGGTCGCCCAGCAACCCGGCCAAACTGCTTATTCCATCATCGACAGCAAAGCCATTGGCCGCTTCATGCCGCCTGTGTTCGAAGGCGTGCAAGCCGCCAGCCTGCCCGAACTGGCGCGCAAACTGTCGCTGGACGTGGACACCTTCATGCAAACTCTGAACGACTACAACCACGCTTGCCGTATCGGCACTTTCGACCACACCGTGCTCGACGACTGCCACACGGAGGGCGTAAGCCCCGCCAAGACGCATTGGGCCCGCACCATCGACACCGGGCCTTTTTACGCCTATGCCGTGCGCCCTGGCGTGACCTTCACCTACCTGGGCCTGGAGACCGACGAAACGGCTGCCGTGCGCTTTGGCGGCGTACCCAGCGACAACTTGTTTGTGGCGGGCGAGATGATGGCGGGCAACGTGCTCGGCAAGGGCTACACCGCCGGGGTGGGCATGTCGATTGGCACCGCCTTTGGCCGCATTGCCGGCACGCAAGCGGCGCGCGCGGCAAGCGCATTACGTGCTGAACGCTCGGTGCAGTCAGGAGCCGCCGCATGACCTCTCTGCAACAACTCACCCAAGACGCCAAAGCCCTGGCCAACGGCGAATGGGTGCCGAGCGCCGCCGAAAGCGAAACCGCACGCCAGCTGCAAATTTGCAACGCCTGCCGCTATTGCGAAGGCTTTTGCGCGGTCTTTCCGGCCATGACGCGGCGCTTGTCCTTCGCCCAAGCCGACATCCACTTTCTGGCCAATCTGTGCCACAACTGCGGCGCCTGTCTGCACGCCTGCCAGTACGCGCCGCCGCACGACTTTGCCGTCAACATCCCCAAAGTCATGGCGCAAGTGCGTGGCCAGACCTATGTGGATTACGCCTGGCCAGCCCCCTTGGGCCGGCTTTACGAACGCAACGGCCTCACGCTGAGTCTGGCCCTGGCCGCTGGCCTGGCGCTGTTCCTCTGGCTGGCACAACAACACACAGCAAGCCCTGAAAATTTCTACAGCATCTTTCCGCACAACCTGCTGGTGAGCTTGTTTGCACCGGTGTTCTTGTTTGCCGTGCTGGCGCTGGCGCTGGGTGTGCGGCGCTTTTGGCAAGACATCACGCCCGCCACCAGCGGCGCACCCGTGACCGCGCCCGCTGCCGCAGAGGCCACCCACGATGTGCTGCGCTTGAAATACCTGGGCGGCGGTCATGGCGAAGGCTGCAACAACGAAGACGACGCCTTCTCGCTGGCGCGCCAGCGTGCACACCACCTGACCTTCTACGGCTTCATGCTGTGCTTTGCCGCCACCAGCGTGGCCACGCTCTACCACTACGCGTTCCACCTGCCCGCGCCTTATGACCTGCCCAGCGTGCCCAAGCTGCTGGGCGTGACCGGCGGCGTGAGTGTGCTGC
>CAIWWN010000273.1 GCA_903916355.1 uncultured Burkholderiales bacterium
ATATATGGCTTGCCATATAGCCAATAAAGCCATATACTTTGATACATGGCAATACATCAAACACCAACCCTCAAGCAGACCGCACGTGTCGGATGGAACAACCGTTCGCAGACGGTCACGATGCCGCTCGAATATCGTTTTCCCGAGTCTGTGCGCGAGGTTTTTATCCGGCGAGAAGGAGAAAGCGTGGTCTTAACCCCACGCCCGACCGATTGGTCGGGCTTCTTTGCTTCTGGCGTGAAGGTCTCTGACGACTTCATGGCAGAAAGAGAGCCCATGCCGATTCAGGAACGAACGTTTTGACGGATCAGTTGTTCATGCTGGACACCGATACCTGCATCTTCCTCATGCGCGGTGAGTCCCAGAGGCTGGAAGCTAAGGTGCAGTCGGTGCCTCTTCAGCAACAGGTAATGTCGGCCGTGACGTTTGCTGAGCTGACGTATGGCGTGCAGGCCTCTGCTACCGCCAAGCGCAAACAGAACCAGGTAATACTTGATAGTTTGGCCTTACACCTGGCTGTGCTGGACTGGCCTCAAGATGCGGCAAAGCATTACGCCGAGATTCGTGCCGACCTGAAGAAACGCGGCGCGCAACTGGGTGCAGCTGATCTCATGATTGCTGCGCATGCGCGGGCGATGGGGGCCATCATCGTAACGAACAATGTGAAGGACTTCGGGCGAGTGAAGGGACTGGAAGTCGAGAACTGGACCAAGTAGTAAGCTGTGGCCAAGACTTGACGAGGATCGGCAGGGGTTCATGTAAAAAACCGCAAAAATTATCCTCACGTCATCATTTCATTTCAGAATTTCACTGAAGTTGCAATTTTTTGTGGAGGCCTGATTCGACGGCTGCTTGACTTGAGACGACCCAGTGACTCAAAGGTCGCGTTAGGAGCCGTTCCGCATCCGCCTATTGAATTGGAATTCATAAGTTTTCAAGCAAGAACACCCGTTGTGTCGCGATAGTCGTCCTTCCCTCTGGGCTAAAAAGTTTTGGCAATTCCTAAACAGCGGTTACAGCAGGCGAATGCCCCAGTACCGCTTTGGTCTCCAGGAACTCACCAAAAGCCACGTCACCCCATTCGCGCCCATTGCCCGATTGTTTAAAGCCCCCAAACGGTGCCATCAAGTCCACAGCAGCACCGTTGAGGTTGACCTGACCGGCGCGCAGGCGGTTGGCTACGCTGTGCAACGTTGCGACATCGGTACCCGAGACGTAGGCGGCAAGCCCATAAGGCGTGTCGTTGGCGATGGCAATCGCCTCTTCCAGTGTGTCGTAATCGATGATCACCAGCACCGGACCAAAAATCTCTTCGCGCGCAACGGTCATCTGATTGGTGACATTGGCCAACACCGTGGGCTTGACAAAATACCCCACATTCAAACCCTCGGGACGACCCAAGCCGCCGGCCACCAAAGTCGCGCCTTCGTCCAAGCCCTTTTGGATCAGCCCTTGAATTTTGCTCCACTGCGCCTTTGAAACCACGGGTCCAATCGTCGCGCCACTGTCAGGTGCACCCACCGTCGTTTTTTCGGCTGCCGCTTTGGCCGCTGCAAAGGCTGCGGCCTTGTGGGCTTTGGGGACCAGCATGCGGGTTGGCGCATTGCAAGATTGACCCGAGTTGTTCATGATCGCGTGGACACCACGGGTCACCGCAGCAACCACATCGGCATCAGGCAAGATGATATTCGGTGACTTGCCGCCCAACTCTTGGTGCACCCGCTTGACTGTAGGGGCGGCGGCCTGTGCGACCAAAATCCCCGCACGCGTGGAGCCGGTGAAAGACACCAACTCGATCCCAGGATGCGCCGCAATCGCCGAACCGACGCCAGGCCCATCACCGTTGATCATGTTGAAAACGCCTGCCGGAACGCCTGCCGCATCCAACACTTCGGCCAAAATTTGCGCCGACAAAGGTGCCAGTTCAGAGGGTTTGAGCACCATGGTGCAACCGGTGGCCAGCGCAGGCGCGACCTTGCACATGACCTGGTTGGTCGGCCAATTCCAAGGCGTGATGAAGCCGCACACGCCTATCGGCTCTTTGCGCAACAAGGTTGCGCCGCGCTGCTCTTCAAATGCATAGTTTTTCAACACGGCCAAGGCCGTCTGCAAATGCGCCACACCAATGCCTGCTTGAGCCGTTTTGGCCAACCCGGCGGGAGCGCCCATTTCGGTGGAGATTGCGACCGCAATATCGGCGAAACGCTTCATGTATTCCTCGATTACACGCTCCAACAAAGCCATCCGCGAGGCGACGCTCGACTTTCCAAAGGTTTCAAAGGCCGCTTGTGCGGCCTTGACTGCGCTGTCCACATCCGCCGCCGAACCCAGCGCAATGCGCGCCACAACGGCCTCGGTCGAAGGATTGATCACATCGTGACTGCGCAAAGTTGCCTGCGGGGCAACCCAGGCACCGTTGATATAAAACTTGTAGAGGTCTTGCATGGTGATATCTCGTTATTCAAAGTAAAAATAAAAAAACAGGGATGACAGCGACTCGCGCCAGACTCTGTTGTACATCATGCCGTCCAAGTCGTTGCGAAAGAGGCTTTGCAATCAGGAGCCCGAAAGTGTGCGTGATGTTGCCAGCCTGCTTGGGAAGTTGCTCAACGCAGCTTTGCACCGCCCAAAACCTGTTTGTTAACACTGACCTTGTCGGCTTTGCTGCCCGGCTCATCAAACGTGACGCGTTGATTCACACGGTTGTGTGGCCAATAGTCCGCCACGGCGTAGTGCTGCGTGGCGCGATTGTCCCAGATGGCGATGCCGTGTGGTTCCCATTGATGGTGAACCATGAACTCGGGCTTTTTCATCCAGTCCAGCAAAAAGCGCAGCATGCCCACCGCTTCGTGGCGGTCGATGCCTTCGATGTTGCGGGTGAAATCGCTGTTGACGTAAATGCACTTGCGGCCTGAGTCAGGGTTTACACGCACCACAGGGTGGACCACGGGCTTGAAGGCTTTGATGGCGGCGATCAAGGCTTCGTCGCCGCGTTTGCCCAATGCTTCGCGAAAGCCCGAGACTTCCCAGCTGTGCACAGCCGTCAGACCGCCCAGGTATTTCTTCATGCCAGGAGAGAGCCATTCGTAAGCTTTGCTGGTGCTGATCCAGCAGGTATTGCCCCCTGCAGGCGGTGTCACCGTGATTTGAATGGTGGTGCCCAAAGGTGGGCGTTGCTTCCAACTGATGTCGGTGTGCCAGTTGTCAATCGAGGGCGGCCTCTCGGGGTCTGAGTGGATAACTTCCAATTCTGGATTATCGGGGTGGCGATCAAAATAAGAGCCTGAAGACAAGGGACCAAACACCTTGGCCAAGCTGATGTGCTGGGCGGGCGTGATCACTTGAGGCCGAAAGAAGATCACTTCGAAATCAAATAAGGCTTGACGTAATTCAGCTTGAACCGGTTTGCTCAAGGGCTTTGTCAAGTCCACGCCTTCGATCCAAGCCGCAAAATTGGGCATGCGCGGAACAGGCGTGATGTGCTTGTAGCGTTTGGCGATATTGATCAATTTCAAGGGTTTTGTATTGGCCATGGAAGCTCACTTTCGAAAAGTTAAATGTGGGTAAAAGCAAGAGGGGATGATTCGAGCTGGTGGCTTGTGGCGTTGTGGCATTGAAAACATCCAGCTCATTGCCAATGCAACAAACGTTTTTCAAGCCAAGTCATGGTCCGCACCACACTCACGCCCAGCAAGGCCAAGACCAAGAGCAGGGCCATGACGCCATTGACTTCGAAGGTGGCGCCCAAGTAAGACAGCGATTGGCCTAAGCCTTTTTCGGATGCAATGATTTCGGCGCCGATGACCCCCAAAAGTGCATAGATCAAGCCCAAACGCAGCCCCGAAAAAATCACTGGAACAGCGCCAGGCAAAGTCACTTGGAAGAAGGTGGTTACAGCACTTGCACCCAGGGTCTTGCAAAGCGTCACATGGTCCTGGCTCACGCCCCGAATGCCTGCCACCGTGCTGGACAGCACAATGAAAAATGTCAAACTACAACCCACTGCGATCTTGGAGCCCAGACCCAAGCCAAACCATAAAATGAACAAGGGTGCCAGTGCAATGCGCGGCATGACGTTCATGGCGTTCAAATAGGGATCCAGAAATTTCTCGACCTTCGGAAAGGCCACAAACAACAAGCCCACGGTCATCGCCGCCACACTGCCGAGAGTGAAAGAAATCAGCGTGCCGGCCATGGTCCAACCCATGTCAACCCAGAGCTTGCCCGTGGCGATGTTGTTCCATAAGAACTGAATGACGCCGCTGGGCTGCCCCATGAACGTGGGGTCTAACCAGCGATGGGCGGTGAGCCACTCGCCCAGGGCCAACATCGTGACAATGAACAACAGGTGCGCGCCACCCCAGCGCAATGATTCAGCCTTCATGTTTGCTCCAGCCAGACTCAAGATGCGACCATAACTGCGAATACAGTTCGTGAAAGTGCGGGTCTTTCTGTAATGCGCGGATCGATCGCGGACGAGGCAGGTCGATGTCGATGTCGGCCACGATGCGCCCGGGTCTGGACGTCATGACCACCACGCGGTCCGATACCGCCACGGCTTCAGACAGATCGTGGGTGACGAACAGAACCGACTGCTGATGTTGTTGGCATAAACGCAGCAGCAAGTCTTCGAGTTGCAGTTTGGTTTGTGCATCCAGTGCCCCAAAGGGCTCGTCCATGAGAAGCAGCGAAGAACCCATGGCAAAGGTTCGCGCCAGCGCCACCCGCTGGCGCATGCCATGCGACAAGGCCTTGGGCAAGGTATTTTCAAAACCCGCCAAACCCACTTCGTGCAACATGGCGCGTGCGCGCTCTTGGGCTTGGGCACGGGGCACGCCACGCACTTGCATGCCAAACATGGCGTTGTCCAATGCCGTTTTCCAAGGCATCAGGCTGTCTCGGGCCAGCATGTAACCCACTTGCGAATTGCCCTGAACAGGGACGGCGCCGGCCACGTGGATGTTTCCTTTTCCGGTGTGCGGCACCAAGCCTGCCGCCAGGTTCAGCAACGTCGTTTTCCCACAACCGCTGGGCCCTACCAGCGATACAAACTCACCTTGTCGGATGTGCAAGCTGACGTCCAACAGGACCTGCGTACTGCCGTCAAAACTCAAACTCAAGTCATCGACGGCAATGGCCAGCGGTGCGTTCACTCCAGAGGCTTCGTTCGCGTCAGCCATCGATCAACGCAATTGCAAGAGCTTGCCCGTGTCCACAGACTTGTCAATCTGCGCCGTGCGATGCAGATAGTCTGCAGCCGCTTGCAAGGCTTTGGGATCCAATGTAAAGCGCGCGCCATTGATCGAATTTCGCAGCGAAGCCTCCACGGCTGATGCCCCTGCAGGGCCTTCCACTTTGAAGGTGTCGTTGATGACTTTGAGGACGGCGTTGAAATTGGCCGGATTTTGTATGAAGGCTTCCGATTCGCGCATGGCCTTGGCAAAGGCGTCCAGGGCGGCGCCCTTCTTTTGGGCAAACTCACCGCGAACGGTCATGGGCCCGGTCGCGCCATTGAGCTGCGTGATCTCCTTGGGGCCTTCGCCTTTGCGGGGGTCCACGATCACGCGGCAGACTTTCATCGCAGCGCAGAAACCGTCCATGGGCGCAAACAGCATGAGGGCATCAATTTGTTTATTTGCGATGGCGGGCAAGGCGGTGTTGGGCGCGCCCACCGGCACGATGGTCACGTCACTGCCTGACATACCGGCGCCCTTGAGCATGTCCAGCAACTGAAATTCTGCACCGGAGCCCCGTGCGGTGACCCCGATCTTTTTGCCTTTCAGGTCAGCCATCACGGCCGGGTAGCCCTTGGCTGCATTGGGCGTTTCTGTGTGCGCAGCGGCCATCAAAAAGAAGATGCTGTCACGTGCTGCATTGCCAATGATCTTGAGGTCTGCGCCTTTGTTCGCCGCCTGGATCACCACCTCGGCCGGGCCAAAGGCAATGTCAATGTCACCGGCCAGCAGTGTTTGTATGCCCAAAGGCGCTGCCGGTATGGTTTTGAGCTCGCACTTGAGTCCATTTTTCTCGCAATAACCGTTGGCCGCAGCCACACGCACCATGACATTGCCCAGACCCGGGTAGTCCTGGATGCGCAGGGTTTCCATCTGCGCCATCACCGTGGCGCCCCAAGTCAGGGCAGCGAGGCCCAATGCAGTTCTGAAGAGGGGAGCGCAAAAGAGTTTCATATCGTGTCCAGTGAAGAGGCTGCAACTTGAGCCATGTCAAGTCAATCTCATTTGAAAACGCAATGAATTGGCAAATTGTTACCTGAGTGACAATTTAAGGGAAAGCACTCAAAATGGAGGCATCTTCCAATGCCCGAACCCTAAAGCCCCTTCCTTCGTTCTATGAAATCAGTGCCCGCCTCTTACCGTGGATCCCATCTCAAGAATATCGATGTCCCGGCCTTGTATCAGGCATGGGCTCAGAATTCGGCCTTGACGCATCGTTCGACACAGGCACTGCTGAAAATTGGTGTTCTTCGCCATTGGCAAACGGGACAGGTCGTTTTGAGTCGTGGCCAATCTATTTCGGTCGCCCTGTTGCTGATGAAGGGCCGATTGCGCGTCAGCGTGACCACTGAAGAGGGTGAGGAACAATTGCTGCGTTGGATGTTGCCCGGCGAAATTTCCGGCTTGAGTTCAGTATTTGCCGAAAGAACGTACCCTGCCGATTTAGTGGCAGCTGTGCCCAGTCAGGTCCTGCAGATCGAACGTGCAAAGTTAATGGAACTGATCAGTCAAGACGCAACAGTGGCGGTGGATTTGTTGCGAATTTTGGGCTTGCGAATCAACCAGTTGTTTGACACTTTGGCCGATCAGGTTTTGCCCACACTCGAACAAAGAGTCTGGGCTACGTTGGAGCGCATTGCGCGTTCTAACAGCGAGCAAGTGCCTGAAGGTGTTCAACTGCGTGTCAGCCAAGCCGATTTGGCCCAGGCGGCCATGGCTTCACGGCAAAGGGTCAACCAACAGTTGAGGCGTTTGCAAGACAAGGGGTTGATCCGACTGGGTTATCGCAACATCGTATTACTCCGAACTTGAAAATTCGGTAACCCTGAACAAGGCGCAACGCCAGTTCGCTAATGACTCAAACCAACTGAGCTTACTTTCCGAACAATTTGGCGATATGCTGCCACGTCCGCAGCAGCAGGCCCGCGCGTTCCACATCGGCTTGCGCGACGAGCGGAGATTCGCCGACCGGCTTACCGTTCGAGGTCGCGACCACTTTGCCAACAACAGCACCCTTGGTCACCGGCGCTTCCAGGCCTGGCTTGAGCTCCACCAAGGTCTGCACTTGCTGGCCGCGCGGCACGGTCAACAACCACGGTGCGCCCAGACCTGCGGCGACCGTGTCTGCTTTGCCTAAGTTGACCTTGGCAGTCGTGACCACTGTGCTCATCTGAATCGGAGTGGCCTTCTCAAAGCTACTGAAGCCCCAACCGAGCAGCGTTCGCGTCTCATCAGCACGAGCCTGAGCGCTGTGGGTGTTGAGAATGACTGTGATCAGGCGCATGTCGTTGCGTTTTGATGAGGTGACGAGGCAGTAACCGGCCTCCTCCGTGTGGCCGGTCTTGAGTCCATCCACGGTGGGATCGGTGTACAGCAGGGCATTGCGGTTGCCTTGCTTGATGCCGTTGTACTTGAACTCGCGTTCCGCGTAGAGCGGGTAATAGTCAGCGCTGTCACGGAGGATGGCGCGCGCCAAGATGGCGAGGTCACGCGCAGACGATTTGTGCGCCGGGTCGGGCAGGCCCGTGGGGTTTACAAAATGCGTGTGCGTCATACCGAGGCGCAGGGCTTCGGCGTTCATCAACTTGGCAAAACCCTCTTCGGAACCGGCCATGTGTTCGGCAATCGCTTTGGACGCGTCATTACCCGACTGGATGATGATGCCGCGCAGGATGTCGATCACTGTGGCCTGGCTGTTCAGTGGCAGGTACATGCACGACTCGGTGCTCGAACCTCGGCACCAAGCGTTCTGACTGACCGAGACCAGGTCGGTTTGCTTCAGCTTGCCGGAGCGCAGTGCCTGCTCGACCAGGTAGCTGGTCATCATCTTGGTGAGTGACGCGGGCGGCAGTGGCTCATCAGCGTTGGCCGAGGCGAGTACCTCGCCAGAGTCGAAGTCCATCAACAGCCAGGCCTTGGCGGGCAGCGCTGGCGGGTTGGCCGCCAAAGCGGCCTGAGCCTCCAGTGGCGGCAAGGCGTTCACGGCCGGCGCGGCCTTTTTATGAGGGGCGGGCTTTGAGGCGTGGTGTACACCTGCGAAGGATGCCGAGTGAGGCGCCAGGGCGATCGCGGCGATGGCGAAGAGAACAGGGAAAATGGTGGAAGTCTTGATTTGCATGGCGTTTATGTGCTGAGCGCCCATTGTCGCCGATCGAGTTTGAACAACGCAGCCGATCCGAAAAGGCCAACTTGGCGGTATGGTGCAGACGTTTTTTGCGGCGCTGGCTCCACTGTCGCACGCATAACTCGCTACACCGCGCGCGACCACCATACTGTTGCAGATTGGCACTTTGGAACGGCGTATGAGTCAGCTTAAAACGAACAAGATGTTGGCCCTGAAGGACCAGCATGTGGGACGGATTGTCTTCAACAACCCGGCGCGTCACAACGCCGTCTCGCTGGAAATGTGGGAGGGTTTGGCTTGCATTGCCCAAGAGTTTGCGGTGGATCCTGATATTCGGGTGGTGATCGTGCAAGGCGCGGGAGACAAGGCTTTTGTGTCCGGTGCGGATATTTCCGAATTCGAAGGTCAACGGGATTCAGCCCAAGCCACCCATCGTTACGATGCCATCGCGGCCAAGGGCATGCAAGCACTCAAAGGCTTGAACAAGCCGACGATAGCTTTGATTCAAGGCTATTGCATCGGTGGTGGCTTGGCCGTGGCTTTGAATTGCGATATTCGCATAGCGGCTGACCAAGCCAAATTTGCAGTCCCTGCGGCCAAGTTGGGTTTGGGCTACGAGTTTGATGGAGTACGCAAACTGGTGGATGTGGTGGGACCCTCTTTCGCTCAAGAGATCTTCTTCACAGCCAGGCAGTTCAGCGCCCCAGAGGCCTTGGCAATGGGACTGATCAACCGCATGGTGCCCGTAGGTGAGTTGCATGACTATGTAGAGCACTATGCTGGTCTGATTGCCGCCAATGCACCCATGACCGTGGCCTCTATCAAAACCATTGTGGGTGAAATTGTCAAAGACGAAGCCCTTCGCGATGTGGGCTGGTGTGATCGCTTGGTGGCGGCGTGCTTCAACAGTGAAGACTTCAAGGAGGGGCGCACCGCTTTCATGGCCAAACGCCCACCGCAGTTCAAGGGCCGATAGGCGCCTAGGGCATTCATTCATCCTTGTAGAAAGAGAACCCCATGCCTTTGCCGTTATCGGGAATACGCGTTTTGGATTTGACCAATGTATTGGCAGGGCCTTACTGCACCATGGTTTTGGCCGATATGGGCGCTGAGGTCATCAAGCTGGAAAACGCCGACAAGGGCGATACCTCGCGTCAATTTGAGCCCCAGGTGAACGGCGAATCGTATTGTTTTGCGGTTCTCAACCGCAACAAAAAAAGCATTGCCTTGAACCTGAAGGATCCTGGTGGGCTGGACGTGGCTTTGAAATTGGCAGCACAAGCCGACATCGTTTTGGAAAATTTCAGACCCGGTGTGGTTCAGCGCATGGGCTTGGGTTATGAGGCCATCAAGGCCATGAACCCTGGTGTGATTTACGCCTCCATGTCAGGCTTTGGCCAAACGGGACCTTATGGCAAGAAGGGTGGCTTTGACATCATTGCGCAAGGCATGTCGGGCATCATGATGATGACTGGCGAGCCCGGTGGGCGCCCAGCCAAAGTGGGTATCGCCATGAACGACATTGCCAGTGGCGTGACCGCCCTGTCAGGCATCTTGGGGGCCTTGATTGGCAAACTGCGTTTCGGACAAGGTCAATACCTAGAGACTTCTTTGCTGGAGGCCGGCTTGGCCTGGACACCTTGGGAGTTTGGAGCCTATTTTGGGGCGGGTGAAATTCCCACGCCCACAGGCACGCGCCATCGGCGCTCCGCCCCTTACCAAGCCTACCGCAGTGCGGATGGCTATGTGACGGTAGGGGCCGGGTCTGGCAAACTGTGGCTTGATTTTTGTGAAAAAGTCATTGAACAACCCGACTGGCCCTCGAACCCGGACTACACAACACAGGCCTTACGCACCCGAAATGCAGATGCTTTGGAGCGAGACATTGAGGCCATTTTGATGCTTCAGCCCACGGCTTATTGGGTGGACCGAATGGACCGCGCCGGCGTGCCCGGCGGACCGGTCTTTGGCTATGAGCAAATCATGCACGACCCGCATATTCACGCGCGCAAGATGGTGCATGAACTCGATCACCCGATCATCGGGCCGATGAAAACTTTGGGTCTGCCCCTGAAGTCGAGTGGCGAACTCAATGCCATTCGCATGCCTGCGCCTTGGCTGGGCCAGCACACCAAAGAGGTGTTGTTGCAATTGGCCTATCCCCTGGATCAGATCGAGGCCCTGTTTGCGCAGGGAGCCGCTTTTGACCAGTACCCCGACAAGCTCAGGCCCTAGTCAGGGTTGCGGGTACAGCTCAGCTGTCCATGGTGATTTTGGCGCGCCGAATCACATCGCCCCATTTGAGGGCGTCCAGACGCATTTGCTCGGCGATCTGGTTCAGTGGCATGGTGCCAATCTCTTCGACGCCGGTTTTGCGCAAGGCGGCCTGAACCTCGGCATCGTCCAGGGTCATTCTGAACACTGCACGCAATCGCTCCAAGGCCTCGGGCGGCGTGCCGGTGTTGGTCACAAAGCAATTCCAGGGTTTTTCATCAAAGCCTTCAAATCCTTGCTCGGCAATGGTCGGCACGTCGGGCAGTGCGCTGGAGCGTTTGGCTGTTGAAACGCCCAAGGCGCGAATGCGCCCCGTTTGAATGTGCGGTACGGCAGGCCCCAATGTGGAGACGGCCAAGTCCACTTGCCCGCCCACCAGGTCGGCCATGTATTGGGCTGCGCCTTTGTAAGGCACATGGTTTATGGAGATGCCCGCACGCATTTTGAAAAACTCGGCAATCAGGTGGTGGGGTGAACCCACGCCGGCACTGGCGCAATTGAGTTTGCCTGGATTGGCCTTGGCATAGGCGACCAGTTCCTGCAGGTTTTTGGCCGGCACGGAGGGGTGCGCCACCAAGGCCATGGGCAAGGCGCCCAGGTGGACCAAAGGGGTGAAGGCTTTGATGTCGTAATTGACTTTGCGCATATTGGGCACGTAGGCAAAAGCGGTACTGTCAATCAAATGGATGGTGTAGCCATCGGCGGGCGCTCGGGCCGCCGCGTCGGCGCCAATGGTCGTACTGCCCCCGGGGCGGTAATCGAACACAATGGGTTGCCCCAGTATTTTTTCTGCTTTACCGCACACAATGCGGGCCCATTGATCGGCGCCACCGCCCGTAGGGTAGGGCATGATCAACTTGATGGGTTTTTCAGGAAATCCAGCGGACCAAGCGGCCTGTCCTGAGCCAAGGGTCAGGCCCAAGCCTGCCATGTGCATGAATTGTCTTCTGCGAATCATTTGGGTTTTCCTGTCCAATGGCTGAGACCCATGTTGAAGCTAGAAGGGTCGCGTGCCTGTAACCCAGATGACTGTGTGCGTGGCCAGTTCTGCAAGGCCCATGCGTTGAGCTGGCTGTCCATTTGTCAACCTTGGAGCCGCGTGACGCGTTAAAAAGCCGTGGCACTTTTGCCGCTGATGCGAGAAAATGATGTTCAAAAATACCCTGATTGCCACCGCTTTGATGGTTGCTTGTGCCGCAACTTTGGCCCAAACCGCGGCCGCCCCGGCCAAGCCAGCGACACCCGCCGCCCCTGCCGCTGCGGCCACCGTTCCAGCTCCCGCTGCAGCGACTCCCAAAGCAGCACCCGTGGCGAAAGCGGATGCGAAAACCGCTGAAGCGATGCCCGCTGTGAAAAAATCCAACAACGACATCTGTCACGACGCCACCAGCTCGGGCTACACGTCCACCAAAAATTTCAAGCCCTTTGCCACCATGGACGAGTGCATCAAGTCCGGTGGTCGCGCGCCAAAGGGATCCGCTCCGGCCAAAAAATAATCACCCACCCACCGGTGCTGAAAAAACAGCCCCCTCGGCCACAAGCCGAAGGGGCTGTCTTATTTG
>CAIWWN010000274.1 GCA_903916355.1 uncultured Burkholderiales bacterium
ACCCTCAAGCTCACGCCCAATTTGGCGCATTGCCTGAGCGTGTACGGTATCGCCCGTGAAGTCTCGGCCTTGACCGGTGCGCCTTTGAAAGAAGTGGCTTTCCCCGCCGTTAAAGCCACAGCGCCCGATACCTTGCCCGCCAAAATCGAAGCGCCTGAATTGTGTGGTCGTTTCAGCGGTCGAGTGCTCAAGGGCGTGAATCCTAAAGCCACCACCCCCGCCTGGATGGTGGACCGTCTGGCCCGTTGCGGTCAGCGCAGCGTGAGTGCCTTGGTCGATATTTCCAACTACGTGATGTTCGAGTTCGGTCGTCCCTCGCATATTTTTGATCTCGACAAAATCCACGGTGGCTTGCAAGTGCGCTGGGGCCGCGAGGGTGAACAACTCAAGCTGCTCAACGGCAACACCGTGACGGTGGACGGCAAAGTCGGCGTCATTGCGGACGACCATCAGGTCGAGTCGCTGGCTGGCATCATGGGCGGCGACGCCACAGCGGTGTCGGACGATACGCAAAACATCTACATCGAAGCCGCTTTTTGGTGGCCTGTCGCCATTGCCGGCCGCTCACGGCGCTTCAACTTTTCGACCGATGCCGGTCACCGCTTTGAACGCGGCGTAGACCCGCAACACACGGTGGAGCACATTGAGCGCATCACCCAATTGGTGATTGACATTTGCGGCACCGCCCACACCCAAGTCGGCCCCATGGACGACCAGACGGTGAACCTGCCTGTGCACCCACCCGTCACGCTGCGCGTGGCGCGCGCGGTTAAAGTCATTGGCATGCCTTTGAGCCAAGACCAATGCGCCAACGCCTTGAGAGGCCTGGGCTTTGCGGTGACGCAAGGCGAAGGCACAGTCACAGTGGATCCGCCGAGCTGGCGTTTTGATTTGCAGATCGAAGAAGATTTGATCGAAGAAATCGCCCGCATGGTGGGTTACAACAACCTGCCCACCACACCGCCTTTGGCACCCATCACCGCCAAGCTCCGCGCAGAAAGCCAGCGCAGCCCGTTTGCCGTGCGCCGCAGCCTGGCCGGTTTGGGCTACCAAGAAACCATCAACTTCAGCTTTGTCGAAGAAAGCTGGGAGCTGCAACTGGCAGGCAACGCCAACCCGATTCGCTTGCTCAACCCCATTGCCAGTCAGATGAGCGTGATGCGCTCCAGCCTGATCGGCTCCTTGCTGCAAGTCGTCAAGTTCAACACCGACCGCAAGGCCGAACGCGTGCGTGTCTTTGAGTTGGGCCGCGTCTTTTTGCGCGACAGCAGCGTGCAAGACACCGACACCACCGTCAACGGCTTTCACCAACCCATGCGCGTCTCAGGCATGGCCTGGGGCCCGGTCGAGGCGGCCGGTTGGACGGGCAAGTCACGCCTGGTGGACTTCTATGACACCAAAGCCGATGTGCAAGCCCTGCTGTCACCTGTGCAGGCCACGTTTGAAACCGCCGAGCACCCCGCCTTGCATCCCGGTCGCAGCGCCCGTGTGCTGATCAACGGCCAAGCCGTCGGTTTTGTCGGCGAGTTGCATCCTCGCTGGCGTCAGGCATGGGACTTGGCGAATGCACCCGTGGTTTTTGAGTTGGATCTGAACGCTTTGTTGCAGCGCCCTGTGCCCGTGGCGCAAGCCGTGGCGCGCTATCAGGCCGTTGAACGTGATCTGGCCGTGATCGTGGCCGAGCACGTGACGCACGCAGAGCTCATGGCCGCCGTCTGGTCTGCACCCAGCCAAGGCCTGCTGCGCGACGCGGTGCTGTTTGACGTGTACCGCCCACAAGCCGGTAAAACCGCACTGGCCGGTTTGTCTGGCGGCCTGTCCGAAGGCGAGAAAAGCCTGGCCGTGCGCTTGACGTTCAACAGCGACGAAGCCACACTGACCGAAGCCCAAATCGAAGCCGTGATGACCGCACAACTGGCGCAACTCACGACCCAGTTGAATGCACGTTTGCGCGCCTAGGACCCATCCAGTTCACTGAAAGAAACACCATGGACTTTTCGGTTGAAAGCTTAGAGACACCTGCGCTGACCAAGGCGCACCTGTCCGATTTGCTGTTTGAAAAAATTGGCCTCAACAAACGCGAGTCCAAAGACATGGTCGATGCGTTTTTTGACCTCATTGCCCAAGGCTTGACAGACGGACAAGACGTGAAGATCTCCGGCTTTGGTAATTTTCAAATTCGCACCAAAGCCCCACGCCCAGGGCGCAACCCGCGCACGGGGGAGTTGATTCCCATCGAAGCCCGCCGTGTGGCCACATTCCACGCCAGTCACAAACTCAAAGCACTGATTCAAGGCGATGCGATCGAGGACGACACCGAATAAATTTCGCGGATCTAACAGAGTCGTATTGGTTGCACTTGTCTGTGTGTTGAATCACATGGTTCTATTTCGTTAATTTGCGCTGGACGAAGGCTTTGGCCTTGGAGTAAGCTCTAAGGTTTTCTAGGTAAGTTCCTGATTCCAATGGAGAAGTCACTCCCACCCATCCCCGCTAAACGCTACTTCACCATTGGTGAGGTGGGCGAGCTGTGCGACGTTAAGCCGCACGTGCTGCGCTATTGGGAGCAGGAGTTCACCCAACTGCGGCCCGTGAAGCGCCGAGGCAATCGGCGCTACTACCAACACCACGAAGTGTTGATGATCCGCCGTATTTCTGACCTCTTGTACTCGCAAGGTTTCACCATCAGCGGTGCGCGCAACCAATTGCAAGAATTGGCACAGTCGCAGCGAGATGGGCGAAAAAATGCGCAACTCCATGGCATTGAGCTGGAGGCTATGGAGTCAGAAGACGGCCTCAATTTGAATCACGCAGGCTCTGCACCCGATTCAGGTCAAGCCTTGCCTGCGCGCGATGACCCCATTCATCAATTGGCAGGAAAGACGCAGGATGCCCTGCGCAACGAATTGTTAGAAATACGTGAGCTGCTCTCCGTTTAAGCTGGCTAGACGGGCTATAATTTGAAGCTTGTCGGCGTGTAGCGCAGCCTGGTAGCGCACTTGCATGGGGTGCAAGGGGTCGCGAGTTCGAATCCCGCCACGCCGACCATTATTTAAAAGAGTTAGTAGGTTTAGCCTGCTGGCTCTTTTTGCTTTTCAGCGGCACTCATGCCTGTAAGCGGGCCTTTTCCATCAAGAAATCGATGCAGGTGCGCACAGCACGGGTCTGGTGTCTGTTGGGCAGGTACAGCAGGTACATGGTGGTGCCGAAAATACTCAGCCGGTAGTCGTTGAGTGCCGTGACGACTTCGCCGCTTTCAATCACATCCTGCACCACGTAATCGGGCACCAGTCCGATGCCCAGTCCGGCCAATATGCCTTCGCGTAAAAACGGGTAGTGGTCCGAGATCAGGGTGGGTGCCAGCATGACTTCTTCGCGTTCGCCTTGCCGGTAGCCGCGCAGCGAGAGATGCCGGCCGACCACGTTGGCGGTGATCAAGGGTTGGGTGCGCAGCAGCGCCAGCTCGGTCGGCAGGCCATGCGCCTGGGCATAGGCCTTCGAGGCGCAGGCCAGATAGCGCACAGTGCCAAATTCGCGCGCCACCATCTGCGGTGGCGCCTCCGGTAGCACGCGGATGGCGATATCCACCTCGTCGCGCAGGGTGTCCACCCGGTGTTCGAACACCACGTCCAGCACGATGCCTGGATTCAAGCGCTTGAACTCGATCAGCCAGTCCGACATCACCATTTGCCCGTAGCCGCTGGGCACGCTCAGGCCCACGCGTCCTTGCAGGCCTTGACCCAGGTTGGTGATGGTCTCCTGCGCCGCCACGATTTCATTGCGCACGGTGCGCCCGTGTTCGTACAGCCGCCAGCCCACCTCGGTCGGTTCCACACGGCGGGTGGTGCGCCGTACCAGTTGCACCCCGACTGATTTTTCCAACTGGCTCAGGTGGTAGCTGACGTTGGCACGCGTCATCTTGAGTTTGCGCGCCGCTTGGCTGAGGTTGCCCGCATCAATGATGTCCACCAGCAGGGTCAGGTATGTAAGATCTAGGCTCATATGTCAAATTTTATTTGACACTCTGTCAATGAAAGATGTAATTGTCAATTCAAATTTTCAAATCACAATCCAGCTTGATTCTTTTTACTCAATTCATGGCATTTGGAGTTGCGCGTGCGCCTTGTTGCTGCTCCGCTATATGGCCCTGAACCCACAAGGTTAACAACATGGATTTTCCACTTGAAGGCGTCAGGGTCCTGGACCTGTCACGCGTATTTGCCGGCCCACTGTGCGGTCAGGTGCTGGCTGACTTTGGCGCCGAAGTCGTCAAGGTCGAGCACCCCGGCCGCGGTGACGATACCCGCGACTGGGGCATGCGCATCGGCAAGACCGAGACCACCTACTACAACAGCATGAACCGCAACAAGCGGTCCATCACCGTGGACCTGCAAACGCCAGAAGGGCAAAAGCTGATTCACGACCTGCTGCCGCAGTTTGACGTGGTGATTCAAAACTTCAAGACCGGTGGCGCAGACAAACTGGGCCTGGGTTACGCTCAGCTCAAAGCCCTCAAGCCCGACCTGATTTACTGCTCGGTGGCCGGTTACAACAGTTCAGGCCCCGAAGCCAAGCGCCCCGGCTACGACCTGGTGATTCAGGGCGAAGCCGGCCTCATGGCCATCAACGGCGAAGCCCATCAGCCCCCGCTCAAGTTCGGCGTGGCCGTGGTCGACATGATGACCGGCATGTACGCCGCCCAGGCCGTGCTGGCCGCGCTGTTTCGGCGCGAGCGCACGGGCAAGGGGCAGTTGGTTGAAATGTCCCTGTACGACTGCGGCCTGATGGTGACCGGCTACTACGGCCTTGACGCCATGTTGCTGGGCCACGACCCTGAACGCTATGGCAACGCCCATCCCTCCATCGTGCCCTACGGCATGTTTGAGGCGGCAGACGGCCCACTCATCATCGCGGTCGGCAATAACCGGCAGTTCGACAAGTTTTGCCGTGAGGTCATTCAGCGCCCTGACATCGTGGAAGACCCGCGCTATGCCACCAACGTCGAGCGCGCTAAAAACCGGCTCACGCTGCTGCCTATGATGATGGCGTTGATCCGCAGTTTCCCCCGCGATGTGCTGCTGCAGCGCTTGGCGGCGGCGGGCATTCCCTGCGGCAGGGTGGCCGGACTGCATGAAGCATTGACCAGCGAGCGCACCCGCCAAGGCGGCCTGCTGCAAGAGATGCCGCACCCGGTGGCGGGCAGCACGCACGTGTTCGCGCCACCTTACAGGCTGGATGGCGAACGCCTGCCGATTCGCAACGCGCCGCCCACCTTGGGCGAAGGCACGCGCGAGCTGCTGCAAAAGTTGTTGCAAATGTCCGAGCAGGAGCTGCAAGTGTTGCAGGCCAAAGGCGTGTTGACGCTACCCCCGGCAGCAGAACATTGACTCCCCTATTTTTGAAAGTAAGTAAATGAAGATGTCCCATTTCACCCGCCGGGTCTTGCTTGGCGCTTTGTTGCCGGTTTTGCCGCTGTTGACGGTCAACGTTTGGGCCGACACCTGGCCGAGCAAACCCATCAAGCTCATCGTGCCTTTTCCGGCCGGCGGCCCCACCGACACCGCCTCGCGCATCCTCGGCCAAAAACTGTCTGAACGGCTCAAGCAGCCTGTGGTGGTAGAAAACC
Source organism: uncultured Burkholderiales bacterium (assembly GCA_903916355.1). Lineage (GTDB taxonomy): Bacteria > Pseudomonadota > Gammaproteobacteria > Burkholderiales > Burkholderiaceae_C > Limnohabitans_A. The sequence goes on from CAIWWN010000274.1 coordinate 5,627, forward strand.
GGGCCGGCGCGTCCGGCTCTATCGCCGCCAAGCAAGTGATGGAAAGCCCTGCTGACGGCTACACCCTGATGATGCTGGCCACGCCCACGCTGCTGGCGCCGCACATGTACAAAAAAACCGGCTACGACACGGTGAAAAATTTCACCCCCGTAGCCACGGTGTACGACCTGCCGATCGTGGTGGTGGTGAATCCCAGCCAGATGCCCACCGTCACCGATTTGCAAAAACTCATCACCTACGCCAAAGCCCGGCCCGGTGAACTCAACTACACCAGCTCCGGCCCCGGCAGCTTTGGCCACCTGAGCATGGAACTGCTCAAAGAGTTGGGCCAGTTCGACATGCGCCATGTGCCCTACAAAGGCGGCGTGCCGGCCATCACCGACACCATCGGCGGTCAGGTGCCCCTGATGTATTCCGATCTGGTGGCCGCATTGCCGCACATCCAGTCGGGCAAATTGCGCGCGATTGCGGTGGGCTCCCCGCAGCGCGTGGCCATGCTGCAGCAGGTCAAAACCATTGCGGAGCAAGGCTTCAAGGGCTTTGATGCCGTATCCTGGGGCGGTCTGCTGGCTCCTTTAGGCACGCCCAAAGAGGTGGTGTCCCGCATCGAGAAAGAGGTCAGCGAGATACTGGCCGACAAATCGGTGCAAGACAGAATGCTGACCGCCGGCGCCATCGCCCACTACCAAAATGCCGACCTCATGGCCGCACGCATCAAGAACGATGACGACAAATGGGGTCGCGTGATCCGCGACAAAGCCATTGGCGTTGACTGAACAGGAACATTCACATGACAAATTTCCCCACTTCTTTTTTCAAACGCCGCACCCTGCTGAGCGCGGGTTTGTTCCTCGGCGCCGCCCTGTGCAGCGCAACGGGCTGGACTCAAACCTACCCCACCAAACCCATCAAGCTGATCGTGCCCTATGCCGCAGGCGGTGCCACCGACATCACGGCGCGCACAATTGGTGAAAAGCTCACCACCCGGCTCGGCCAGCCCGTGCTGGTGGACAACCGGGGCGGCGCCGGTGGCGTCACCGGCACCGACCAGGCGCTCAAGTCGCCCGCCGATGGCTACACCTTTTTGGTGTCGCTGGGCACCACCATGCTGATCAACCAGTACCTGTACGAAAAGCTGCCCTACAACCCACAAAAAGACCAGGCTCTGATCACGCAGATCGCGCTGGCGCCCGTGGTCTTGTTGGTCAACGCGCAGGTGCCCGTCAATACGGCGCCTGAGTTGATGCAGTACATCGAGCACAACAAGAGCAAGCTGGCCTACGGCTCCTGGGGCATGGGCTCTTACGCGCACTTGGCCGGGGCTTGGCTGTCCGACAATCTCAGAGCCGACATGAACCACGCCGCCTACAAAGGCGAATCCCCCATGCTGCAAGACTTGGTGGGCGGTCAGATTCAGTTGACCTTTGCCAGCCTGCAGTCGGCACGCCCCTACATCGAGTCCGGTCGCCTCAAGGCGCTCGCGGTGACCGGGACGCAACGCATGATCGCCTTGCCCAAAGTGCCCACCATGAGCGAGCAGGGCATCAAAGACGAAGTGTTCCGGGTCACCGGTTGGGTGGGCATGAGCGCGCCGGCCAAAACCCCTGCCGATGTACTGGCGCGCATGGGCACCGAAGTGCGCGCCATCTTGGCGCAGCCCGATGTGCGCGAACGCATCCAGCAGATGGGCTTTATTCCGGTGGGCAGTACGGCCGAAGAATTCAACGTGCAATTCAAAAAAGACGCCCCGGTTTGGGAGCGTCTGGTCAAACTCTCTGGCGCCAAGCTCGACTGAGCGGACACGTCAAAAAACTCCCGAAGCTTGAATATCGGGGGGCTCTCAGACAATTTCTATAAAAAACCGTAAAGCGTATATCCACAACGCACCATGTTGCATGACCACTGAGACGTCAGTGTGGGGCGTTGGAGTTGTTCCGCTGAATTGCAAAAAAGGTATGAAATTTCACACGTCGGTGTAATTTATTGAGAGGTGCGCTGTGAACTATGCCAAAATCTCCACGTTCATTGACAAGGAGATACACCATGAACAAGAGTGAGTTGATTGAAGCGTTGGTCAAAGAAACAGATATGAGCAAGGCCGCTGCAGGCCGTGCTTTGAATGCCTTGGTGGATATCATCACCAAGACCGTTGCCAAAAAACAAGATGTGCAATTGATTGGTTTTGGTACCTTCAAAGCCACCAAGCGTGCTGCACGCAAGGGTAAGAACCCCCGTACAGGCGAGCCTTTGAAAATTGCGGCAGCGACTGTGCCTAAGTTCTCAGCGGGTGCCTCGTTCAAAGCCGCAGTGAACAAGAAAAAGTAATTTTTCTAGACTTCGCAAACAGGCGGTCAAGGGAAACCTTGCCGCCTTTTTTCTTTTTTACTGGTTTGACCTACCAGGCGTCCACAAAGCCATGGCCCTTTGAGCCTTGCAGTTGCGTGGTCGAATTCAGTCCCCGCACCAGCCAGCTTCGGGTTTCGTTAGGGTCAATCACTGCGTCGATTTCCAGGGTCTGCGCCATGTTGATGGCTTTTCCGACGGCGTAGCGCTCGGCCACCAGTTCGGCAAACAAGGCGTCACGTTCAGCGCCTTCAGGCTGTGCTATAAGTTCTTTGCTAAAGCCCAGGCGCACCGAGCCTTCCAGGCCCATGGGGCCAAATTCACCGGTGGGCCAAGAGATGGTGAACACCGGCGCATCAAAACCCCCAGCGGTCATGGCTTGGGCCCCGAGGCCATAGCCTTTGCGCAGCACGACGGCGAAGAACGGCACCTTCAATTTCGCCGCCACTACAAACATGCGACTGGTGTGTCTTACCTGGGCTTGGGCTTCAATGTCGGGACCGACCATGAAGCCCGGGGTGTCGGTCAACGAAACCAAGGGCAGTCCATGGGCATTGCACAGTTGCATGAAGCGGCTGGCTTTGTCGGCGGCATCGGCATCAATAGCGCCGCCCAGATGCAAAGGGTTGTTGGCCATGATGCCGACGGCGCGGCCTTCGATGCGCGCCAAAGCGGTCAAAATGCCGATGCCAAAGTGGGGGCGTAATTCGAGCACGGAGTCGGCATCGCACAGCGTGTGCATCACGGCTCTCACGTCATAGACGCGCAGTCGGTTTTCAGGCACGGCAAAACGCAGCTTGCGCTGGTCGTCACAAGTCCAAATCGTTTCGCGGCCTTGAAAGTACGACAGGTACTGGCGGGCGGTGTCGACCGCTTCGACTTCGTCTTTCACCAGGATGTCGATCACACCGTTGTGCGACTGTACATCGCTGGGGCCGATGTCTTCAGGGGCAAATTGGCCCAGGCCGCCGCCTTCGATCATGGCCGGGCCGCCCATGCCGATGTTGCTGGCTTGGGTGGCAATGATCACGTCGCTGCAACCGAGCAAGGCGGCATTGCCGGCAAAGCAGCGCCCGTGCACGATGCCGACCACGGGCACCTGCCCTGACAAAGCCGCAAACTGGCTGAAGGTGTGGTTGTTCAAGCCCGCCACCACTGGCCGATCCACATCGCCCGGGCGACCGCCGCCGCCTTCGGCGAACAAGACCACGGGTAATTTGAGCTTGTGCGCCAGACCCAGCATGCGGTCCGTTTTTTGGTGGTTGCCCGCACCTTGGGTGCCTGCCAACACCATGTAGTCATAGGCCATCACGACACAACGCGAGTTTTCGGGGCCATGCGTTTGAGCATTGACCGTGCCAATGCCTGTGACCATCCCGTCGGCCGGGGTGTTGGCGATCAAGTCGTCCAAACTGCGGCGGCGCGTTTGCGCAGCAATGGCCAGCGCGCCATATTCGAGGAAGCTGCCGTCGTCACACAATTGAGCAATGTTTTCACGGGCAGTGCGCCCCCCTTGGGTGTGGCGCTTGGCGACGGCGGTGGGGCGGTTTTCGTCCCACAAAAATGAATGGCGTTCTTGCACCGATTTCAAGTCGTCACGGATGGTGCTCAGATCATGCAGAGTATCCGGGCCACTGTCTTGCACCCCGATTTCAACAGGCTCCAAGACCACCAGCACCTCATCGGCGGCAATGTAGCTGCCGGCTGTGACCAAGATGGCTTGAACCCGGCCGGATGACGCCGACAAGACCACATGCTCCATTTTCATGGCTTCAATCACCGCCACCTGTGCACCTTGCGGAACGAGGTCGCCCACGCGCACGTCGATTTGCATCAGTTTGGCGGCCATTGGCGAGCGCACGCCGTTGGGATGGGCTTGCGACACAAGCGCGCCAGTATGAGCCGCCGCAGTTGGGGCAAGGGTGGCTCGCTTGTGTTGTTGCGCCAACACCTGCATTTGGGCGAACAACGCACTCAGGTGCTCTTCAATATAGCGGGTGTGAATGTGCTGGTTGGCAAAATCAGGCCGATCGACCAAGGCTTGCAAAAGATGCAAATTGGTGTTGACACCGCTCACATGGCATTCGCGCAGTGCCCGAGCTGCTCGGCGTGCGGCTTGGGCAAAGCTGCCGCTCTTGCTGGTCACAATCAGTTTGGCCAGCAAAGTGTCGTAGTGCGGGGAGGGCGTGGCGCCCGTAAAGCCATGGGTGTCCAGGCGCAGGCCCGGGCCTGATGGCATGTCAAAGTGGCTGAGGGTGCCACTGGACGAATGCGTTTGCCCATCGGCATTCAGCGTTTCAGCGCAGATGCGCAGTTGTATCGCGTGGCCTAGGGCTTCAGGGGGATGCGCAGGGTCCAGGCCTATGTCTTGAAACTTCAGGCCGGCGGCGACCTGAATTTGCAATTGCACCAAGTCCAAACCGGTGACCTCTTCGGTCACGGTGTGTTCCACCTGCAGGCGCGGATTGGCCTCGATGAAGACCCAAGGCAAATCGGAGGTCTGGGTATCGACCAAAAACTCAAAGGTGCCCAAGCTGCGGTAATGGCAGTGCGCCGCCATGGTCAAAGCCGCTTGCGTGATTTGCGCGCGGATGCCGGGCATCAGGCTGGGGCTGGGCGCTACCTCAATCAATTTTTGAAAGCGTCTTTGCACACTGCATTCGCGGTCACCCAAACTCATCACGGCCTGGCCATCGCCCAGCACCTGAATTTCGATGTGCCGTGCTTGCAGCATCAGTCGCTCAACGTACACGCCCTCTACGCCAAACGCGGCGCGCGCTTCAGACGTGCAGCGGGCGTAGGCCTCAGGCAGGGCTTCGGCTGTGAATACCGCACGCATGCCGCGACCGCCGCCGCCGCCAATGGCTTTGATCATCACGCCTGCGCCTTGTTGGGCACTGAAGAAGGCTTGCGCTTCCTCCAGCGTCACGGCGTGGTTCAAGCCGGGCATCAGCGGGACATCGCAGGCCAAGGCCAGTTGCCTGGCACTCGCTTTGTCGCCAAACAAGTGCAAGTGGGCCGGATCGGGACCGATAAAGACCAGCCCCGCCGCCATACAGGCCTGCGCAAAATCAGCGCGTTCGCTTAAAAAGCCATAACCCGGGTGGATGGCATCACAGCCTTGCGCTTGCGCAACGGCGATGACTTTGGCCATGTTCAGGTAGGCGCTGGGACCGGTGTCGTCCAGGCTGACCGCTGTGCCCGCCAATTGCACATGCAAAGCCTGGGCGTCGTCTTGGGCGTAAATGGCCACGCTGTCGATGTCCATATCGTGCGCTGCGCGGATCAGGCGAACCGCAATTTCGCCTCGGTTGGCGATCAGAATTTTCTTGAACATGGTCTTATTCCTTGCGCGCAGGTCAAACGCGTTGTCTAAAGTCTTCGCTTCAATATAGCGCAAGGCTCACACAGATCGTGACTGATTTGAGATGGTGTTGCCCGCTATCTGTCGCCATGCCGACTGCTGAACGTTTCATCCCGGTTCAGAATGAACCTGCACGATCAAGAAGGATGACCCATGGACCTGAGCTATTCGAGTGAAGAACTGAGCTTTCGCAACGAAGTAAGAGATTGGATTGCCGCCAACTTACCGACTGACCTGCGCGACAAAGTGCAGAGCTATCGGGCTTTGTCGAAAGAGGACTATCTGCGTTGGCACAAAATTTTGGCAGCCAAAGGCTGGTCTGTGCCGCATTGGCCTGTGGAATGGGGCGGCACCGGTTGGGACATTACCCAACGCTATATCTACGACGAAGAGTTTGCCTTGGCCGGTGCGCCCGGTTTGCCGCCTTTTGGCCCGGCCATGTGCGCTTCGGTGTTGTTGAAATTTGGCACGCCCACCCAAAAAGACCAATTCTTGCCCCGTATTCGCCAAGGCGATGATTTTTGGGTGCAAGGTTATTCTGAGCCTGGCGCAGGCTCCGACTTGGCCGCCGTTAAAACCCGGGCCGAGCGCCAGGGCGACCATTACGTGGTCAACGGCCAAAAAATATGGACCACCCTGGGCCACTATGGCGACTGGATTTTTTGCTTGGTGCGCACCGACAGCCAGGCCGAGAAACGCCAGGAAGGAATCAGCTTCATCTTGATGGACATGAAGACCCCAGGCATTACCGTGCGTCCGCTCATCTTGATGGATGGCGGGCACGAGGTGAATGAGATCTTTTTTGACAACGTGAAGGTGCCAGTCCAGAACTTGGTGTTTGAAGAAAACAAAGGCTGGACGGTGGCCAAATACCTGCTCGGCCATGAACGCATGGGCTCAGGCAGTGTAGGCGCCAGTCGGCGCGAGTTGGCCACGCTGCGCGCGCTGGCCAAACGTGAGTTGAAAAACGGCAAACCTTTGCTGGACGATGTGCGATTCAAAGACAAGTTGTCGCGTGTGGAGGTGGAGTTGGATGCGCTGGAGATCACTTCGATGCGCTTCCTCGACAAGATGCGGCGCACCGGTCAACCTCCAGGGGCGGATGTGTCCATGTTGAAGATCCGAGGCACCGAGGTGCAGCAAATGATCACCGAGTTGGCGATGCAAGCGGCCGGACCCCATGCGCAACCGTTCAAAGCCGTGGACAACGGCGCGATCGATCACTTCACGTCGCGACTGGCACCGCGTTATTTCAATTTCCGCAAGGCCAGTATTTATGCCGGCTCCAATGAAATTCAACGCAACATCATTGCCAAAATGACCTTGGGTCTGTGAGGAAAAAATGAACTTTGAACTGACCCCTGAACAGCAGCAACTGGCCGACTCGGTCAGCAAGTACCTGAGCAACAACTACACCTTTGAACAGCGCAAAGCAATCGTGCACTCGACCACGGGCGTGAGCGAATCGGTTTGGCACACCTTTGCCGAAATGGGTTTGACCGCCATGAGCTTGCCCGAGGACGATGGCGGCTTTGGCGGCGGCGCCATGGACTTGATGGCCGTGATGGAGGCCCTGGGCGAAGCCCTGGTGGTGGAGCCCTTGCTCGACAACGTGGCCTTGGCCGGGCGCTTGGTGGCCCGACTGGGCAGCGAGGCGCAGCGCGCAGCGGTGTTGCCGGGCTTGATCGACGGCAGCTTGCGTTTGGCTTTTGCCAGTTTGGAGCCCGGCCACCGCTATGGGCTGGTGCCGCACACCACGACAGCCAAGGCCGTTGGCCCAGGCTGGGTGCTGAACGGCCACAAAGCCGTGGTCACCGGTGCGGCCTCGGCGCAGCAGTTGGTGGTCTCGGCCGCCACGCCCAGCGGTGTGAGTTTGTTCTTGGTGGATGCCAAGGCAGCCGGTGTGACACTCAACCCCAGTCGCACGGTGGACGGTTTTCGCGTCGCCGATGTGGTGCTGAAAGATGTGGCGGTGACGGCCGACGCCTTGCTGGGCCTTGAAGGCGCGGCATTGCCTTTCATCGAGGAAGCGGCTGACTTTGCCACGGCGCTTTTGTGCGCCGAAGCCATTGGCGCCATGAAAAGTGCCAACGATGCGACGCTGGACTACATGAAGCAGCGCAAGCAGTTTGGCGTGCCCATCGCCTCGTTCCAGGTCTTGCAGCACCGCATGGTGGAGATGTACATCTGCACCGAGCAAGCACGCTCCATGGCCATTTTGGCGGCTAGCAAGGTCGATGGTTCAAGCGACGTGAACGACCGTGCGCGGGCCGTTTCAGCTGCCAAGATCAAAATCGCCGACGCTGCACGCCAGGTCAGCCAAGAGTCGGTTCAGTTGCATGGCGGCATGGGCATGACCGAAGAGCTGAAGGTCTCACACACCTTTCGCCGCTTGACCATGCTGGCACAGCAGTTGGGCGATGCCGATCACCACTTAGAGCGCTATGCGGCGCTGACTTGAATCGTTTGATGGGAATGCCATGACAGGACAACTGCAAGGCCAAGTGGCCATCATCACCGGGGCGGGCTCGGGCATTGGCCGGGCTGCGGCCTTGCTGTTTGCCCAAGAGGGCGCGCGCTTGGTGCTGGGCGACAAAACCGAGGCGGTGCATGAAACCGCCCAAACCGTTATCGCTGCAGGCGGTCAGGCTGTGGCCATGCAAATCGATGCAGGACTCGAGCCCGACGTGGTGGCGCTGGTGCAAGCGGCGCAAACCCACTACGGGCGGCTGGATGTGGCCTTTGCCAATGCCGGGATTTCTGGCGGCCGTGCCAGTGTGTTTGATTCCACGCCCGAGTTGTGGAGCGAGGTGTTGCGGGTCAATTTGATCGGCCCTTGGCTGATGATCAAGCACGCAGGCCAAGCCATGGTGGATGCAGGGCAGGGCGGCTCGATTGTGTGCACCGCTTCAGTGGCGGGCATTCGGTCGGGCGCTGGTGGCGCACCTTATTCGGCGAGCAAAGCCGGCGTGATCAACTTGGTGATGGTTTCGGCTCAACAACTGAGCGAGTCGGGCGTGCGTGTGAACGCCCTGTGCCCAGGTTTGACGGAAACGGGTATGACCAAGCCCACGTTCGACTATGCCAAAGACAAGGGCGTGAGTCACAAGTTAGGCCGTTTAAATCCTTTGCGCCGAGCGGGTCAGCCGCAAGAGTTGGCGCAAGTGGCCCTCTTTTTGGCCTCCAATCAGTCCAGCTATGTCAATGGGCAAGCCATTGCGGTGGACGGTGGTTTGTCCAGTTCACACCCCGTGACGCGGCAACTCCCAGGTCAAACCGCGGTCTAACCTCGAGCTTGGATCGAAAGCTAGACCGCGTAAGGGCGCAAAACGCTTTACCAGCTATCGTCTTCATCCAAGTTGGAGGGTGCATCGTCCCAGCCACTGCCTGAGCCCGAATCGAAACTGCCTAAATCGGGCTGCGCAGGATTTTCAAAAGGCACATAGCCGCTGTTTCCACCCGCGCTTTGGGACGCTGCATTGCTGTGGTGATCGCCTTCCAGGGCTTTCGACAAAGCGTAACCTGCGGCCACCCCTGCCAAGCCACCGACCACGGCACCACCGATGCCGGAGCCCATGCCACCACCCATGGGTTGGCCGCCTGGATAACCTGGCGCATAGCCGGGACCGTAACCCGCAGCAGCAGGTTGACCTGATGCATAGGGCGAAGTATTGGCAGGACCGGTGGCTTGCATGGGCGCGTTATAGGCGGGCATTGCTTGTTTTTGGCGACGCAGGACCAGGGCCAAAACCACCAAGCCTGCAATCCCTATCCACACATAGTGCAAAGGAAACGAGGGATCAGGCGCGGCGGGGGCCGGACTGGCTGCTGCGCGACGGGGCTCGGACAAAGCCGGTGCCCCTGGGTTGCCGGTCAGTCCCTTGGCTTGCTGGCTGATTTTGTTGAATACGTCGTTGAATTTTTCTGGACTGGCAGCGAATTTCAGTGTGGGGTCGATGGCTTTGGCTTGAGCCAGCGCGGCTTGCGCGTCGGCATAGCGGGCTTGGCGTGCCAGTACCTGCCCCAACTCGTATTGGGCTTTGGCGCTGTTCGGTTTTTCTTGAATGACCTCTCGCAGCATGGTCTCGGCTTGGCTCAGGTGGCCAGCAGAAACAGCAGCATCAATGTCTTTGGGGCTGGGCAGTGCCATGGCGGCGGCGGCCGCGAGGGCAATCAACAGGCCCAGGATGGGCTTGCCGAGCTGTGCAAAATGAAAACGTGGCATATCGCGATCTCCCCTTGAGGTTTGAACATCAAAGAGGGGATTGTGCTTGCCTCTTATTGCGCTTGTGTAAAGCAGGTCATTTACTCGCCGAAGCGATCAAAACCACAGCAAAAAGCCATTCAGCATAGAGAAAAACCCCAGAGCGCCCAGCAAACTGCCGACCCAGTAAAAGACCGCAATACCACCAATGATGGAGACCGACAGCAACACGATGGCAATTTGCAGCATGCCCTCTGCGTAGTCAAACCAAGGGTCTTGGCGCATGGCGTGGTCACGCTCGTGTTCATGGGCTTTGGCCTTGGCCAACAGTTCTTTTTTGCCTTCTTTGGTTTCAGGCTCTGACTCGTAGCGTTCAATGGTTCTTTTGTAATCCTCGATCTTCTTCTGGTGCAACTCTTTGACCGCGGCAGGCATTTGCGGTTCACGGGCCAATTGCAACTCTAAATCGGTCACCGCAATTTTCAATGCCGTTTGGCGGATGGTCTTGGCTTGGTAAAACGAATAGGCGTTAGACGCCAAGATGTTCTCTTGAGTCGAGTCCTTCATCGCATTTGAGCCGCCCAAGTTGGAGATGGCCAGCACCATGGCTAAGATGGAAATGGTCAAAGCCGTGCGGCTTTTGTGGCTGTGTCCCTCATTCAGCTCGGTCAATTCGTTGGCTTCAGTGACTTCCATTCAGAACCTCTGTGTTTGTATAAAACCATTAAATCTCTATGTGACCGCCAATTTCAATGGCGTGGTCAAAAGGAATTTTGAAATACTCGGTCGCGCCTTGCATCATGCGATGCATCATGATGAAGGGGGCCAGCATCCAAGGCGAGCTGTGTTTGGCCACCACTTTTTCTTTGCCGACAAAGAATGAAATTTCCATCAGGCTGAAATGAAATTCTCGGGCCCGCAGCAAGGCCACTGCCCGCATCACATTGGGCTCTTCCATATACCCATAGCTAACATGCACCGCGTGAATGTTGTGGTCCAAATGCCGGATTTGCACCCGCTCATCGTCTGGGACATAGGGCGAGTCCACAATCGCCATGTTCATCAGCACCACGCGTTCGTGGAGCACTTTGTTGTGTTTCAGGTTGTGCAGCAAGGCCAGCGGGGTAATGTCTTCGTGCGGCACCATGAAAATAGCGGTACCCGAAATTCTGTGCGGCTGGCTTTTGCTGATCTGCGTGATGAAGTCTTGCAATGGCAGGGCTTGATCCCAACGCGCCTTGAGCAAGCGCTCACGGCCGTTGATCCAGGTGATCATGATGGTCAAGGACACTGCGGCCACGGCTATCGGCAACCACCCGCCTTCGAAAAATTTAAACAGATTGGTGCCCAAAAATATGGTG
>CAIWWN010000275.1 GCA_903916355.1 uncultured Burkholderiales bacterium
CCCTTCTTGTGCAACCGAATGACTTGCTTGCGCCGCTCGTGCAGTTGCTCAAGTGTTTGGTATCTTGCGTCTTCTTTTTCCATGATCTAAACATGGGGGCAGTCACCAGGAATTCAAGACTTCAATGGGCCGAATCTATAGGTGGAAGACAAGGGCTTGCGCATGTCGCATCATGCGGGACATGACTTCATCGCACCATTCGCAGACATCACAGTTTACCCAGCATGTGGGGATTGAGCTTGTTGAGAGGGCTCCTGGCCGCAGCCGTTGGACTTTGGATTTGCAGCCGATTCACATGAACACGCATGGCGTGGTGCACGGCGGTGTGCTGTTCACCCTGGCAGATACCGCCATGGGCGCGGCCTTGTTTGGGGCGCTCCAGCCGGGTCAGATTTGCGCCACCATCAATGTGAAGATCAATTACTTCAAGCCGGTGTTTGGCGGCACGGTGGTCTGCGTCAGCGAGGTGGTGAACCAGGGCAAGAGCGTGGCGCACCTGGACGCCAGCATGTATGTGGACGAGGTGTTGGTGGCCCGCGCCAACGGCGACTTTGCGATTTTCATGCGCAAGCCCGACGCAGCAGCGGCTTGAGCAAACAGGTTCAAGCCGCCATGAAAAAACCGCCACTTGGGCGGTTTTTCTTCGGCAGTTCGATGGGTCAATCGAGCTTGAAATACTCAGAGATGATTTTCCACTTGCCATCCTGGATTTGCGACAGACGGGACTTGTTCGAGCCCAAATGCTTGGTGGGCGAGAACGTGCCTTCAGGGCTGCCAAAAATGTCAGTCGGTACGGTCATCTTGTCCATGGCAGCGACAAAGCTGTCGCTGGTCAGGTTGGGGCCGGTTTTTTGGGCGGCTTGGATGAAGGTGTCCATGATCACGTAGCCGTAGACCGAGAACACGGTCGGGTCTTCGCTGAACTTGGTCTTGTACTTGTTGGCCCAAAAGCGGATCGGGTTGGAGGCTTCGTCCAAATAGGGGTGTGGCACGTTCATGGTGGCGTACATGCCGTCCATGGGCTTGCCACCGAGCTTGTGGATCAGGTCGGTGTAAGCAGCGCTGGAGCCGATGAACAGGGGGTTGAAGCCCGTTTTGCGCGACTCGGCAATAGTGCCCACCGTTTCGCGGATGATGGTGCCCAGCACCACCATTTCACAGCCGGCGCCTTTCATGCGCGCCACTTGCGACGAAAAATCGGTGGCGCCGCGTTTGTAAGAGGTCTTCTCGGTGAAGTCCATGTTCAGGGTTTTCAAGCTGGCCTCCGCACCGCGCAGCACTTCCAGGCCGAACTCGTCATCTTGGTAAATGGCGCAGACCTTGCTGATCTTTTTCTCTTTGACCAGGCTGGCCACGGCGGCGCGCATTTGGTCAAAGTAAGTCGCAAAGAAGGCGTACTTGTATTTGTTGAAGGGCTCGTACATTTCGCGCGCGGCGGTCACGGGCAAAAAGTTCACGACTTTCTTTTCAAATTGCACGGGCATGGCGGCGTTGTTTTGGGCGGTGCCCAGGTGCGCGGCCATGATGAAAATTTTGTCCTGGTTGACCAATTTTTGGGCGGCCAAAACGGCGCGCTTGGGGTCATAGCCCGAGTCTTCGGTGATCAGCTTGAGCTTGCGGCCGTTGACCCCGCCTTGCTCATTGACTTCATCAATGCGCAGCAGCATGCCGTTACGCACCGCTTTGCCGTAACCCGCCAAGGGCCCAGACAAATCTTGGATGGTGCCGACTGTGATTTCGGTTTTGCTCACGCCTTGTTGTTGGGCGAGCGCGGCACCGCTGACGGCCAGAGCCGCCAGGGTGGTGATCAGTGGGAACTTCATGTCATCTCCTAGGGTTATGAATGGGCGCTGACCAGAGTCAGCTGCGATACATCGACTCGATCATGGCGCTGTATTTTTGTTCAACAAACTTGCGTTTGAGTTTCATGGTGGGTGTGAGTTCGTCGTCTTCGGCGGTCAATTGGGTGTCGAGCAGGCGGAACTGCTTGATCTGTTCCACCCGAGCAAATTTTTTGTTCACGGCGTCAATTTCTTCTTGAATGCGGGCCAGGACTTCAGGCGCACGGGTCAAGCTGGCGTAGTTGGAAAACGGCACATCGTGGTCTTGCGCGAATTTTTCGACATTCTCCAAATCAATCATGATGATGACGCTCAAATAAGCGCGCCGGTCGCCGATCACCACCGCGTCGGTGACGTAGGGCGAGAACTTGAGTTCGTTCTCCCACTCGCTCGGCGTGATGTTTTTGCCGCCTGCGGTGATGATGATGTCTTTCATCCGATCGGTAATCCGGAAAAACCCTTCATCGTCCACCGTGCCCACATCCCCGGTGTGCAACCAGCCGTCGGCATCGATGGTCTCGGCGGTTTTCTCAGGCAGGTTCAAATACCCCATAAAGACGTTCGGCCCGCGCACCAACAGCTCTTGCGTGACCGGGTCCAAGCGCACTTCGTTGAAGGGGGCAGCTGGGCCAATCAGCCCGGCTTTGATGCGGTGGGCTGGCATCACGGTGGCGGCGCCGCAGGACTCGGTCATGCCCCAGGCCTCGATCATGGGCACGCCCAGCGCCAAATACCAGCGCACCAAATCGGGCGAAATTGGCGCCGCACCGGTGACCAGCACCTTGGCTTTGTGGATGCCGATCATGCGCCGCACATTGTCCAGCGCCAACCAACGACCGATGTAGAAACAGGCTTTGAGCCACAAGGGTACCGGTTGGCCTTGCGTGACTTTGTCGCTGACCTTGTAGCCGATGCCCAGCGCCCAACGGTACATCACCTGCTGAAGGCGGTCAGACTCGGAAATCGCAATGGTCACCGCTGAATAAAACTTTTCCCACACACGCGGCACGGCGGTGAACGTGGTGGGCGCGATTTCGCGCACGTTCTCAGGCACGGTGTCGGGGTTTTCGACAAAGTTCAAGATCGTGCCGGTGTAGATGGAAAAATATTGCCCGCCCAAGCGTTCGGCCACATGGCACAGGGGCAAGAACAGCATGCGTTCATCGTGCTCGTCTTGCACGATCACCTGGTTGTAGCCGTGGCACATGTAGACCAATGCGCCGTGGTTGTGCATGGCCCCTTTGGGCTTGCCGGTGGTGCCCGAGGTGTAAATCAAAATCGCCAAATCCTCAGGTCGGCGGTTTTTGCGCAGCAGGTCAAACAGGCCCGGTTTAGCCAGATCATGCGCGCGGCCCAGTTCGCGCAGGGCGTCCAGGCCCATCACCATGGGGTCGCTGTAGCGGCTCAAGCCGTCCATGTCGATCACCACGATTTTGCGCAGCAAGGGCAGATGCGCGCGGGCGCTCAAGGCTTTGTCGAGTTGTTCTTCATCTTCGACAAACAAAATCACGGTGGACGAGTCTTCGCACAGGTACTGCACTTGCGCTGTCGCATCGGTGGGGTAAATGCCGTTGGAGACGCCGCCCGCGCTGAGCACGGCCAAATCCGCCAGCACCCATTCGAGCCGGGTGCTGGCCAAAATCGAGGCGCATTGGCCGGGTGCGAAGTCCAGCGCAGACAGGCCCATGGCGATTTCGCGCACCGCAGCGCCGCTTTGCTTCCAGCTCCAGCCTTGCCAGATGCCGAATTGTTTCTCGCGCATCATCAATTGGTCGCCGCGCGCGTCCACGCCATTCCAGAACATCTCGGGAATGGTGTCGCCTGGCATCACCACCTCGTATTGGCCCTTCAGTGCGGTCGTATCCCAGAGGACGGTCATGGCTTATCTCCAGGTCTTTTTCTTTTTCCAGCGGCGGTCGGCGCGGGCGCCGTCTTCTTTCATGCCGAGGTAAAACTCTTTGATGTCGTCTTTCTCGCGCAGCGCGGCGCAGGTGTCTTCCATCACGATGCGGCCTGACTCGAGCACAAAGCCGTAGTCCGCCACGTTCAGCGCCATGTTGGCGTTTTGTTCGACCAGCAGCATGGTGGTACCGCGCTCGCGGTTGATGCGCACCACGATTTCAAAAATCTCTTTGGTCAGCTTGGGCGACAGGCCCAGGCTGGGTTCGTCCAGCAAAATCAAATCGGGCTGCGCCATCAGCGCGCGTGAGATCGCCAGCATTTGCTGTTGCCCGCCAGAGAGCAAGCCCGCATCTTGCGCGGCGCGTTCTTTGAGGATCGGAAAGTAGCTGTACACCGCCTCCATGTCGCGCGCCACACCATCGCGGTCGGCGCGGGTGTAGGCGCCCATCAGCAAATTGTCTTTGATCGACAGCAGCGGAAACACCTCGCGCCCTTCGGGCACATGCGCCAGGCCGCGCTGCACAATCAGCGAAGGGTCCATGGCGGTGATGTTCTCGCCTTTGAATTCGACCGAACCTTTGCGCGGGTCGATGATGCCGGAGATGGTTTTCAGCGTGGTGGTTTTGCCCGCGCCGTTGGAGCCCAGAATGGTCGCAATCTGGCCGGTGTGCACCGTCAGGCTGACGCCGCGGATCGCGCGGATCGGGCCATAGGCGCTTTCCACGTTCAGCATTTTGAGCAGGGGTGGGGTGGTGGTCATGTCCAACTCCTCAAGCCTTACGGCGCAGGCTGGCGGCATCCTCGACCCCGCCCAGATACGCTTCGATCACGGCCGGATCGGCCTGCACCTGCGCCGGTGTGCCCAGCGCCAGCACTTCACCCTGGTTCATGGCCAGCACCCGGTCCGAGACTTTGGAGACCAAACTCATGTCGTGCTCCACCATCAACACCGTGATGCCCAGGTCGTGTTGGATGTCTTGAATCCAAAACGCCATGTCGCTGGTTTCTTCCACGTTCAGACCCGATGAAGGCTCGTCCAAGAGCAGCAGCTTGGGTTCGGTGGCCAAGGCGCGAGCCAGTTCCACGACTTTGCGTACGCCATACGGCAGACCGGCCACCAGCGTGTCGCGGTAGTGCTGCAGGTCCAGAAAATCAATCACCTCTTCGACCTTACGGCGCGTCGCCAACTCGGCCTCGTGCACGCTGCGGGTGAACAGCAACTGATTCCAAAAGCCCGTGCGGTTGTGCACATGGCGCCCGATCAACAAGTTTTGCAACACGGTGGCGTGTTCGAACAGTTCGATGTTCTGAAAGGTGCGGGCAATGCCCAACGCGGCCACGGCATGGGGCGGCACCTGCGTCAGCGCTTGGCCTTGGAAATCGATGTGCCCGGTGGTGGGCGTGTAGATGCGGCTGATCAGGTTGAACACCGTGGTCTTGCCCGCACCGTTGGGGCCGATCAAGGTGAACACCTCGCCTTGGCGCACCTCAAAGCTGACGTTGTTGACCGCCAGCACGCCGCCAAAGCGCACCGACAGGTTGTGGGCTGAAAGCAGGATGTCGCTCATTTCAGTCGATCCGATTTTTGGAAGCTCTTTTGCCGCTTGAACATGCCTTTGCGGTAGAACGGGAACAGCTGGAACCAGGTGCGCACCTTGAGCCAGCGTCCATACAGCCCCATGGGCTCGAACATCACAAACGCGATCAACACCAAGCCGTACACCAGGCCTTGCAAGCCCGGGGCCTGGCCAATGAAGGCAGGCAAAAAGTCTTTGCCCAGTGAAATCAGTTGCGGCATGGTGATCAAAAAGATCGCGCCCAGAAACGCGCCATGAATCGAGCCCAAGCCGCCAATCACCACCAACAGCAGCAAGTCCACCGACTGCAAGATATTGAATTGATCGGGGCTGATGAACTGCAGCTTGTGCGCATACAAAGCCCCGCCCACACCCGCCAGCGCGGCCGAGATCATGAACGACAGGGTTTTGTAGCGCGCCAAATGAATGCCCATGCTTTGCGCCGAAATCTCCGAGTCGCGGATCGCCACAAACGCCCGTCCCGTGCTGCTACGCAGCAGGTTCATCACCGCCAGGGTGGACAGCACGGTGACCACCAAACACACGCCGTAAAACGCCTCGTTGCTGCTGGCCTCCAAACCAAACAGGTTCACCGCTTTGACATGCATGCCTGCGTTGCCACCGGTCACGCTGTCCCAGCGGGCCAGGCCTTCTTCGACAATGAAGCCAAACGACAAGGTGGCAATGCCCAGGTAAATGCCTTTGACGCGCAGCGCGGGCAAGCCCACCACCGCGCCCACCGCCGCCGACAGGCCGGCAGCCATGGCGAGTGACACCGGAAAAGGCCAGCCTTTGGCGGCCAGCACCGCCTCGGTGTACGCGCCCACGCCCAGAAAAGCCGCGTGCCCCATGGAGAACAAACCGGTAAAGCCGGCCAGCAGCATCAACCCCAGACCGACCACGCCGTAAATCATCACAAAGGTCATTTGGGCCAGCCAGTATTCTTCGATCAACCAGGGCGCGGCCACCAAAAAGGCCAGCAGCAGGCCATACCAAAACACCTGCCCGCCGTGTTTGAACAGGCGAATGTCTTGGTCGTAGTCGGTTTTGAAAATGAACCGCATGGGTCAGACCTTTTTACGCAGTTTTTCACCGAACAAGCCGTTCGGTTTGAGCACCAGCATCAGCAGCACCACGATGTAGGCGGCAATGTCCTTGACGCCTTCGGGCAGCCAAAAACCGGCCAAGGCTTCGACCACGCCAATGATCACGCCACCCACAATGGCGCCGGGCAAACTGCCAAAGCCTCCCACCACAGCGGCCGGAAAAGCCTTCAGGCCAATGAAGCCCATGTTGGCGTGCACAAAGGTGATGGGCGCCAGCAGCAAGCCGGCGACAGCCGCCACGGCTGCGGCCAAGGCCCACACCAGGCCATTGAGCCGTTTGACAGGTATGCCCATGTAATACGCGGCCAACTGGTTTTGCGAGGCCGCTTGCATGGCAATGCCCACGCGCGAGTAACGGAACACCAAGTACAGCAGCAGGCTCAAGACCCCCGTGGCCAGCACCACCACCACCTGGGTGGCACCCAGCACCACGCCGCCCAGGTTGAATACCGTGTCTTTGTAGGGCACTGGAAAAGCCAGGGTCTCAGTGCCGATGTCGGGGATCATGGTGATCAGACCGCGCGCCACATAGCCAATGCCAATGGTCAGCATGACAATGGAAAAAGCCGGCTGCCCCAGCACCGGGCGAATCACCACCCGCTCGGTCAACCAACCCAAGGCGGCCATGGCCAACATGGCCGCCGGGATGGCCAGCCAGTAAGGCAGGCCCAGGCCGCTGACACAAGCTAAGCCGCAAAAAGCGCCCAACATCATGAGCTCACCTTGTGCAAAGCTCACGGTCTCGGTGGCTTTGTAGATCAGCACAAAGCCCAGCGCAATCAGGCCGTAGATGCAGCCTTGTGCGACCCCGCTGAATATGACCTGCAGTTCCTGCATCTTGTTCGCTTTCACCTCTTGGGAGAACTTCTTGGTGAATTGACAGCGATGGTGCATCGACTATCATGACCAAACCAAGCACTTGCTTTCTATCTTAGAGGCAAGCGAATCCAACGCAATTTGGGGAAACCCTAGGCCATGCACCTCGCCCCTGCCGCGCGCTCACCCCAGGATGTACCGGAGGAAGTCAACCGGCGCCAGGCGCTGATCCGCGAGTCGGCGCGCTTGTTTCGCGAAAAAGGCTACGACGCCACCACGGTGCGCGACATTGCCGGCGCCGTGGGCATGCGCTCAGGCAGTCCGTTCTATCACTTCAAAAACAAGCAAGAAATTTTGAAAGCGGTGATGGAAGAAGGCCTGCACCAGGGCTATGAACGCAGCGTGGCCGCGCTGGCCCAGGCCAGCACGCTGCAGCAGCGGTTTCGCGCCTTGGTACGCACCCATTACGGCATCTTGCATGACGAAGGCAGCGAGTTCATTGCGGTGCTGCTGTACGACTGGCGCAGCCTGCCCCCCGAGTACAAGCAAGAAATCATCAAAGTCAAAGACCGCTACGATGCGCTGTGGCAGCCCACCTTGCAAGACCTGATGCAAGCGGGTTTGCTGGGCGCCAATTCGGCCCACGATCCGGCCGCTGCGGACGATGTGAAAGTGGCTCGCTTGCTGGTCATGGGGGCGATCAATTTCACCGCCACGTGGTACAAACAACAGATTGAAAAAACCCAGCCAACCCAACCCAAGGGCCACCCAACAGTCGCTGCGCTGCGCATGGACCTGGATGCATTGGCC
The DNA here is from genome assembly GCA_903916355.1 of uncultured Burkholderiales bacterium. Classification (GTDB taxonomy): domain Bacteria; phylum Pseudomonadota; class Gammaproteobacteria; order Burkholderiales; family Burkholderiaceae_C; genus Limnohabitans_A. The sequence continues at coordinate 8,053 of CAIWWN010000275.1, forward strand.
GATCGCACGGTGCGGTTTTTCATGCGCACTGACCCTGCGTGATGTGATGGCGACTGGCCGCCCTGTGGCGCCGCAAAGGTAAAAAGACATGATCAACAAATTTGTTTCCAGCATCGCTGAGGCTTTGGCCGACACCCGGGATGGCGCCACCGTTTTGATTGGGGGTTTTGGCACGGCCGGCATCCCCGATGAATTGATCGACGGCTTGCTGGCCCAAGGCGCACGCGATCTGACGCTGGTGAATAACAATGCCGGCAACGGCGAGCAGGGGATTGCGGCCTTGCTAAAGGCGGGACGCGTGCGCAAAATGGTGTGCAGTTTTCCAAGGCAGGCCGACTCGTACGTGTTTGACGGCCTGTACCGATCGGGCCAGGTCGAGTTGGAGCTGGTGCCGCAAGGCAATTTGGCCGAACGCATCCGCGCCGCCGGTGCGGGCATTGGCGGCTTCTTTACCCCCACCGCCTATGGCACCGACCTGGCCAAAAATGCCGATGGTTCGTTCAAAGAAACCCGCGAAATCGATGGCCGCATGTATGTGTATGAAACACCCATCCATGCCGATCTGGCTTTGGTCCGCGCCGAACGCGGCGACCGTTGGGGCAACCTCACCTACCGCAAAGCGGCGCGCAACTTCGGGCCGGTCATGGCCATGGCGGCCCGCAAAACCGTGGCCACGGTGTATGCGCAAGCGGCGCTCGGTGACATTGACCCCGAGACCGTGGTCACCCCCGGCATTTTTGTACAAGCCGTGGTCCTGATCGACCGTGTGGCCACTCAGGCCGGAGGCATCAAAGCATGAACTACACCCGTCGCAGCAAAGACGAATTGGCCGCCCGTGTGGCCCAAGACATTCCCGAAGGCGCCACGGTCAATTTGGGTATCGGTCAGCCCACGCTGGTGGCCAACCACATTCCGGCCTCGCGCGAAATCCTCTTGCACAGCGAAAACGGCATCTTGGGCATGGGCCCTGCGCCGGCCGCAGGGCAAGAAGATTACGACCTGATCAACGCGGGCAAACAACCTGTGACGCTGTTGCCCGGCGGCGCGTATTTTCACCATGCCGACAGCTTCGCCATGATGCGCGGCGGGCATTTGGACATTTGTGTGCTGGGGGCTTTTCAGGTCAGCGCCAAGGGCGATCTGGCCAATTGGCATACCGGCGAGGTGGGAGCCATTCCGGCCGTGGGCGGTGCCATGGACTTGGCGATTGGCGCCAAACAGACCTGGGTGATGATGGACCTGTTGACCAAACAGGGCCAAAGCAAATTGGTGGCCGAGTGCAGCTACCCCTTGACGGGGATTGGCTGTGTGAAGCGCGTGTACACCGACTTGGGTACGTTGGCCTGCACCCCGCAAGGCTTGAAGGTGATCGACCTGGTGCCTGGCCTGAGCCTGCAAGCGTTGTCCGAGTTGATCAGCCTGCCTTTGACCCTGGCCTAAAGCCATCCAGGCCGGGGATGAGTCTGGGTCTGAAGACTCAGGCGGCCGCCAGGATCAAGGGCGCATCCACATTGATGGCCGAGCCCAAGCCCAGCGCCTGGTTCACGCGTGGCATCACCTCGTGGGCCATCAACGCCATGGAGCGGCGCCCCAGCGCGGTATCGACCAGGTCCATGCCGGCGTAGACGATTTCACCAAAATGGCCCACCTGCTCACGCAAGGCCAAGATCTGCTGCACGACGTCATCGACCGTGCCGGTGATGACCAACTCATCGAGCAAGCGGTCCAGGGTGACGTGGCGATCGTCCTCGTCCATGTGCTTTTTGAAGATGACATGGCGCTTGGACATCATCATCTTGGTGAGCATTTGGCGGTAGTAGTAGCGGTAAGGGCTGTTGGCGTCGTCGCGGCCATAGCGCTGGGCGGTGGCGGCATCGTCGCTGACAAAAATAGTCCGCGCCACGCGCCAGTCGGCGGGGTTGGCGGTCTGCTGCACGGCCGCCTTGCCTTCTTGGTAATTGTCCCAGTGGCTGTTGAGCCAATGCGCCATCAAGAAATTCGCCGACATCGGATGGAAGTTGCGCTTGCCCATCGCAATCACACCCTTGGAAAACGGCGCCACCACAGTGCCGACAATTTCCGGGTAAGGTTTTTGAAAAGGCTTCATCAACTGGCCGCGCCCGATCTCAGGCACCGCGGTGGTTTGCGTGCTGACTTTGAAGCGGTTATGGGGAAAGTCGATGTTGTAGGGCGGCTCGCCCTCCCAAATAGCCAGGATCACATCAATCGCCTCGGCAAACAGCTGGTTGCGGTCCTGGTCCAAAATGCCCAGCGCCTCGGCGTCTGAAGCCAAGGCCCCCGGGCTGATACCGAATATAAAACGGCCCTTGGCCAGGTGATCGAACATCGCGGCCTGCGAGGCCAGCAATGTCGGGTGTGCGTGTGACAAATTGGAGGTGCCTGTGCCGAGTTTGATGGTGCGTGTTTCAGCAATCAAGGTGGCCAAAAAAATCATACTGTTGGTGACATTTTCGGCCTTGTCGGTTAAATGCTCACCGACGAAGGCATCGTAAAACCCGAGCTGGTCGGCGTAAATGATGGTCTCGCGATCCTCGTGCAAGGTTTCAGTGGTGTCCCGGTGCAAAGGGTGCAGGGGCATGGTGAAGTAGCCTAAACGCATGGGGGCTTTCAGAGTTTGTACGGACAAATTTTTTCGCATCTTACAAAAATTGCCCATGGCCCCCTGGCAACTGAGCGACACCAGAGCCTGTACTCCTGCATGGCCCCCATTGCAGCCGTGGGCGACTCTGTGCATACTGATTCAGCGCCTTCTTGACACAGGGCGTGACACCGTCACCAACAAGCAAAGGTTGTATTCATGGCGTTCAAGTGCAATGTGAGTGGGCGCTGGTCCCTGGCCCTTTTGGGGGTTTTGAGTGTGTGGACAGCGGGGGCGCAAACCTACCCGAGCCGCCTGATCAAGGCCGTGGTGCCTTATGCTGCGGGGGGCTTTTCAGACCAGGCCAGTCGCATCATTGCTGAGGCCATGTCGCGCAATCTGGGGCAAAACATCGTCATCGATAACCGCGCCGGCGGTGGCGGGCGCATTGGCAGCGAGGCCATCAGCAAAGCCACGCCCGATGGTTACCAGTTGCTACTGACCACCAATGGCACCCACACCTATATGGCGGTGGTGGAGAAGTCGCTGTCGTACGACCCGGTGAGCGACTTCACGCCAATTTCATTGGTCGGTAAATACGGCTTGCTGATGGTGGTGAACCCGGCTGTGCCGGCCAAAACCTTGCCCGAGTTTTTGGCTTATGCCCGCGACAGCAAAGTGCAAATCAATTACGCCACCTCCGGCATGGGCAGCGGCTTGCACTTTGCCGGTGAGTTGTTCAATGCCATGGGCAAAGTCAATATGACCCATGTGCCCTACAAAGGTTCCGGCCCCGGCATGCAAGATGTGTTGGCCGGCGTCTGCCAAGTGATTTTTGACGGTGCGGCCAAACCGCAAATTGACGCGGGCAAAGTCCGGCTTCTGGGCACCACCAGCGCGGTCCGCGATCCGCGCTACCCCGATGTGCCCACCTTGAGCGAAGGCGGCTTGACCGGTTATGACCTGACCTATTGGGTCGGCTTGTTTGGCCCCAAAGGCTTGCCGCCAGAGATCCAAGCGCGCCTGAATGCGTCCGTTAAAACCGCGCTGGCCGATCCCGACGTCAAACGCAAACTCAACGGCATGGGCATGACCTTGGTGGGCAGTACACCCGAGGCCATGGTGCAAGAAATTCGCAGCGAAACCGTCAAGCTGCGGCAGATCGCTGCGGCCATTCCAGGGGGCGTGAACTGAAGTGGCTCAGTGACTCAAGTCGCGTGGCACACCCGCACCACCTGCTCGCCATAGGCTTCGCGTTTTTTCACGCCCAGACCGCTGATGCCGTCCAGCTCGGCCAGGGACTGCGGCGCGCGCTCGGCAATCGCCGCCAGCGTGGCGTCGTGAAAGATCACATACGCAGGCAGGTTGTGCTCTTTGGCCACTTCGGCGCGCCAGGCCTTGAGGTTGATGAAGCGTACCAAGGCGTCTTGGCCCAGGTTGGCCGCGGCCGGGCCCGGGGTGGTGCGGCTCTTGCTGCGCTTGTCGGGGCGTTGGCTGGTGGATTCGCGCAGTTGCACCAAGACCGCGCCACGCAACACGGCGCGTGAGCCTTCGGTCAGGTGCAGGGTGCTAAAGCCTTCGCTGGTGTGCACATGCAGCGCGCCAATGGCGATCAGCTGGCGCATCACGGCGCGCAGTTGCTGCTCGCTGTAGTCGCTGCCCACGCCAAAAGTGCTGATGCTTTCGTGGCCGCGCTGCACCACTTTGTCGGTTTTTTTGCCGCGCACGATGTCCATGGTGTGGCCCGCGCCAAAGTGCGTGCCGTTGCCTTGTTGAGTGCGGTACACGGTGGACAAGATTTTGCGCGCCGCATCGGTGCCGTCCCACACTTCAGGTGGGTGCAGGCAGTTGTCGCAGTTGCCGCAAAACGGCATGTAAATGCCAGCGCTAGGCTCTTGCGGCCCGGTGTAGGCCTCGTCAAAGTAGCCCAGCAAGCGGGCGCGGCGGCAGTCGGTGGCTTCGGCCAGGGCCAGCAAGGCGTCGAGTTTGCCGCGCATGACTTGCTTGAATTCTTCACCGGCCGGGCTCTCGTCGATCATGCGGCGTTGGTTCACCACGTCTTGCAGGCCGTAGGTCATCCAGGCATCGGCGGCCAGGCCGTCACGGCCGGCGCGGCCGGTTTCTTGGTAATAGCCTTCGATGTTTTTCGGCATGTCCAGATGCGCCACAAAGCGCACATCGGGTTTGTCGATGCCCATGCCAAAGGCGATCGTCGCCACCATCACCACGCCTTCGTCGCGCAAAAAGCGGTCTTGGTGTTTTTGTCGCAACTTGGCGTCGAGTCCCGCGTGGTACGGCAGCGCGTCGATGCCCGATTCGAGCAGCATCTCGGCCACTTCTTCCACACGGCGGCGTGACTGGCAGTACACCACGCCCGCGTCGCCCTCGTGCTCGCGTTCGATGAAGCGCATCAACTGCGTCGAGGCGTCTTTTTTCTCGACAATCGTGTAGCGGATATTGGGCCGGTCAAAGCTGCTGACGAATTGCTGCGCGTCTTCCAGCTGCAAGCGCTCCACAATGTCGGCACGGGTCAGCGCATCGGCGGTCGCCGTCAGGGCCATGCGCGGCACGCCCGCATAGCGCTCGTGCAGCACGGTCAGGGCGCGGTATTCGGGCCTAAAGTCGTGGCCCCATTGGCTGACGCAATGTGCTTCGTCAATCGCAAACAGGCTGAGCAGGCCGCGTTCGTGCAGCGCATCGAGTTGCGCCAAAAAGCGCGGCGTGGTCAGCCGCTCTGGCGCGGCGTACAGCATCGTGATGTCGCCCCGGCGCACGCGCTGCTCAATGTCTTGCGCCTCTTCCAAGGTCTGGGTCGAATTGAGGAACTCGGCGCTGACCCCGGCCTCATGCAGCGCACCCACCTGGTCGTGCATCAGCGCAATCAAGGGCGAGACCACGATGGTGATGCCGTGGCCAGATTGCTGGCGCGCAATGGCGGGTATTTGGTAACACAGGCTTTTGCCGCCGCCCGTGGGCATCAGCACCAGCGCATCGCCGCCCGCACCGACATGCTCAATGATGCTTTGCTGGGGGCCACGAAAAGACTCGTAGCCAAAAACTTCGCGCAAGATGGACAAATGGGCAGACAAACCGGGAACCTGTAACAAGCAAACTGGCGCTATTGTGCGCTATGCCGCACCCCCTCTGTCTGGATTTTCGTCACACCTTCATCCGCTGTGCGCTGGCTTCAAGGTGTTTTGATCCATCTTGAAAGTGGATGACACAACACACAGGCCAGTTGATCTTGTTGGCCCTGAATGGCGTTGCCGGCGTCAGGCTTTGATGGTCTCCATAAAAGCCGATGTGTCAAAGTACTTTTCTGCTGGAACGGGGTTGGTGATGTTGCCTGTTCTGGCAAAAAAGTCAGTGACTTGCTGCAACCATTTGGTCACGGAACCATCTGCGTATTTGCCGCGCCATTCAAGTGATGAGTAGTATTTGGCTTGTTTGAATTGCGTTTTGAATTCGGCCAATGGAATGTCCTTGTATTGGCTATTTTGGAGTCGTTCAGCGGCGGCATCGGGATTTTTCACAATCGCGTCATTGGCTTCAGCCCAGCCCGCAATCAAGCTTCGAATCAGGGGTTTGTTGGCATCGATGAAATCACTGCGAGCCGCCCAACCGCCCATGATCGCCGCTTGAGGGTAGTAGGCCGAGGCATCGACCAGCATGCGCGCGTTGGCCACCTTCGCCTTGATGATGTTGTCAAACGGTACCCATATAGCCGCAGCACTGACGGCGCCCGAGACAAACGAGGTGACCGCATCGGGCATGCGTTGATTGACAATTTGCACATCCTTGTTGGGATCGAGTTTGGCTGCATTGAGCACCCGGTCCAAAAACACGTGGGCAGTTGTGCCGGTGGTGGTCGATATCTGTTTGCCTTTGAGGTCGGCCAAGGTTTTGATGCTGTCGTCGCGCACCCACAGTTGTGCGGTCCCGTATTCAATGTCATTGAGCAAAAACACCTTGCCCTGACCCCGGGCCGGAAAGTTAGAGACCACTGCGCCGGTGGTCAATACATCCAAGCTGCCGCCAATCATGGCTTGAAAAATTTCCAATCCGGTACTGAACAATATAGGTTCCAGATCTAAGCCCTGCTTTGCAAAGCTGCCCATTTGCATGCCCAGCCACAGTTGCCCATCTACAGCGGGCGTGTGCAAGTAGCCCACACGCAGTTTTTTGCGCGTTTGCGTCAAGGCTGGCGCTGCCAGCGTGGAGAGTGTGGCCGCGGCGCCAGCGTGAATGACAGTTCTGCGATTCAAGTTCATGGTGTTTCCTTGGAGAGGTCGAGGGGACGGTTAATCGGTTGCCCGAATGGATTGTTTGGCCTGTTGTTCATATTCGAACATGACCAATTTGCGGATATGTTTGCTTAATTCCAAAAACCGCGGATCGTCGTGGACGCCTTCTGAGCGCGGATAGCCAAAGGGCACTTCAATGACTTCGCGAACGCGCGATGGGCGTGCCGTTACCACGACGATCTTGGAGGACAAATAGATGGCTTCGTCTACCGAGTGGGTGATCAGCATGACCGTTTTGCCTTCGACCCGCAGGACCTCGAGCAACAAATCTTGCATCGCGCTTCGGGTCTGGGCGTCCAGGGCGCCAAACGGCTCATCCATCAGCAAAAACTGGGGCTTGACCGCGTAGGCACGGGCCAGCGCCAGGCGCTGGCGCATGCCACCAGACAAATGCTTGGGAAAGTGGTCAGCGAAGTCGGACAAGCCCATCAAACTCAAGTAGCGTTTCACGATGTCTTCACATTGCCCGGCGCTGACTTTGTTCGCTTTGAGCTTGAGTCCAAATTCAATGTTTTGTCGCACGGTCAGCCAGGGGAAAACACCATATTCTTGGAACATCACGCCACGTTCCGGACCGGGGCCTTGAACAGGCCGGCCATCCAGCAACACGGTGCCGCTGGTAGGCAGGACAAAACCACCCACCAGGTTCATCAATGTGGTCTTGCCGCAACCCGATGGGCCAATGATGGACACGAACTCGCCCTCTTGGATGTCCAGGCTGACGCCATCGACCACACGCATGCTGCCGTTGGTGGAGGGGAAGTCAACGCAAACGTTGTTGAAGCTGATTCGCGTTTGAGGGGGGGTCTGTGTGCGCATGCCGTTGTTGGAGGGGGTGTGGTGAATAGGGACAATCAGGCGGCGAGGGGATCAATTGAGCCGGTCTTGCCAAGCGACCAAGCGCCGACTCAAGGCGCGCAAGGCGATGTCCATGGTCATGGCAATGGAGCCAATACAGATGATGCCCACGTAAATCACATCCAGCTGAAAAAAGGCAGAGGCGTTTTGGATCAAGGCGCCCAAGCCTTGTTGTGCGGCAATCAATTCAGACGCCACCAAGGTGGCCCAAGCGACACCCAAGGCCACCCGAATGGCCGTCAGAATGTGGGGCACGGTCATGGGGACGATGACGCGGTGGAAGATTTCCATGTCGGTTGCGCCCAGGGTTTTGGCGACGCGAATATAGATCGGACTGATTTGCGAAATGCCCTCGTACATCACAATCACACCCGCAAAAAATGAGGCATAAAACAAGATCACGGTCTTGGCAGTTTCACCGATGCCGAAATACACAATCACCAAGGGAATGAGTGCGATGGGAGGCAGGGCTCTGAAGAAGTTGATGACGGGATCCATGAAGACCCGAATACCACGGTACCAACCAAGGCAAAATCCCACGGGCACGGCCACGGTGATGCCCAAGGCCACACCGGTGAATACGCGGCGTGTAGAAATCAACATGTCCCAGCCCAAGCGGCCCTGCAGCAACTCGGTAAAACGGGCCAAGACCTCGCCCGGAGCAGGTACCAAGGAGGCATCCACCAGCCCACTCCAGCGAACCCCGTACCAAAAGAAGAGAATGCACAGCCATGGCGCCAAAATCAAAACAGGTTTGGGTATCGACGAGCTTGTTCGCATAAGAGGCAGGCAATGGGAAGGTCAAAGATTAGGAATATCTAAAGTACTATAGATAATACTTTATGATTCTTGGCCTATGGGAAACCCTAGTTGGGGCGTTCAAGCCCTGCGGCCTGGAGAACCTGTCCAACATTTCGCAGTGGGGTCTCGGGGCTGGCATGGGCTTTTACAATAGGAAGGATGAACGCACTGCACTACACCCGCGGCCAAGCGCTGCCCGAGATCCTGAAAAACCGCATCGCCATCCTCGATGGCGCCATGGGCACCATGATTCAGCGCTTCAAGCTGACCGAGGCCGACTACCGGGGTGAGCGCTTCAAAGACTTTGCCAAAGACATCAAAGGCAATAACGAACTCTTGAGCCTGACGCGCCCCGATGTGATCCGCGACATCCACGAAGGCTACCTGGCCGCTGGCGCCGACCTGATCGAGACCAACACCTTTGGCGCCACCACCGTGGCCCAGGCCGACTACGACATGCAGCACCTGGCGCGCGAGATGAACCTGCAATCCGCCAAGTTGGCCCGCGCCGCTTGCGACAAGTTCTCCACCCCCGACAAGCCGCGCTTTGTGGTCGGCGCTTTGGGCCCCACGCCCAAGACCGCCAGCATCAGCCCCGACGTGAACGACGCCGGTGCCCGCAACGTGACCTTTGAAGAACTGCGCGCAGCGTACTACGAGCAGGTCGAGGCGCTGGTCGAAGGCGGCGCCGATGTGCTGCTGGTGGAAACCATTTTCGACACGCTCAACGCCAAAGCCGCGCTGTTTGCGATTGACGAATTTTTTGAAGCCAGCGGCCAGCGCCTGCCTTTGATCATCAGCGGCACCGTGACCGACGCCTCGGGCCGCATCTTGAGCGGGCAGACCGTCACCGCGTTTTGGCACAGCGTGCGCCATGCCCAGCCCCTGGCGATTGGCCTGAACTGCGCCTTGGGCGCGACGCTGATGCGCCCCTATATCCAAGAGCTGCACAAGGTGGCGGGCGACACCTTCATCAGCTGCTACCCCAACGCCGGCCTGCCCAACCCCATGAGCGACACCGGCTTTGACGAAACGCCCGACGTCACCAGCCGTTTGCTGCACGAGTTTGCGGCCGAAGGCCTGGTCAACATCGTGGGCGGCTGCTGCGGCACCACGCCGGACCACATTGGTGCCATCACCCGGGCCGTGGCCCCCTTGGCGCCGCGCAATGTGCACAGCGGCTTTTTCTACAAAGAAGCGGCTTGAAGGATCGCAGAGCGGTACCGGCCTGAGCCCTGCGGGTGACAGGCGGCGGTTGATCTGGCGGTGGACAATGGGGCCTCATTTGGAGGCCCCATGCAAGACATCCTCGACATTCAAGAGCAGGGCGGCGTGATGCGGCTCACGCTGAACCGGCCCGAGCGGCTCAACGCCCTGAACCCGGCTTTGGCCACGGCCTTGCGCGAATGCTTTCAAGGCCTGTACCGGCGCAAAGACATTCGGGTGGTGATCTTGCAAGCCGCAGGCCCCAACTTTTGCGCGGGGCTGGACCTGAAAGAACAAGCGTCCGGCAAAGCTGTGGGCGCGTCCGAGATGATGGATGTGCAGTACAGCATCCGCGACATCATGATCGCCATGCGCCGCTGTCCGCAGCCCATCATCAGCGTGGTGCAAGGTGCGGCCAGTGGGGGCGGCTTTGCGCTGGCGTTGGCCAGTGACATCCGCCTGGCCACGCCCGATGCCCGCATGAACGCGTCTTTCTTGCGCGTGGGATTGACCGGCTGCGACATGGGCGTGAGTTACTTTTTACCGCGCATGGTGGGCAGCTCGGTGGCAGCGCAATACCTGTTGACGGGTCGCTTCATGGACGCGCCGCGCGCCTACAGCTTGGGCCTGGTGAGCACGGTGGCCGCCTTGGATGCCTTGCACGCGGAGGCTCAGGCTTTGGCCGAAGACATGTTGCGCAGCAACCCCTTGGGCTTGCGACTGACCAAAGAGGCCCTGGGCCACAGCCTGGACATGGGCAGCCTGGAAGCGGTCATGGCCATGGAAGATCGGCAGCAAATCCTGTGCACGCAGAGCGAGGACTTCAGCGAAGGCATGCAAGCGTTTTTAGAAAAGCGCGAACCGCACTACACCGGGCGCTAGGCGCAAAGGCTGCCAACACGCGCCTAAACGCGCTCTAACATCAAGCTGCGTAAGTCGGCCACGTCTTGCGTGCTCAGGCCTATGGCGCCATGCAAATAGGCCTGCATGCCGCCGTGCTGCTGATCCACCGCCTCCATCGCCGCGTGTAAAAACGCGGGTTGCACCCCCCACAGCACTTGCATCACATGCGCCGGGCCTTTGCCTTCCACGTTGGGGTCGCGGCGGTACAGCTGGTTCGTGAGCAGATAGTCATGCTCGATGGTGGCGCGGTCCACCCCCAGTGCGGACAGCAGCAGCGCGGCAGCAAAGCCGGTGCGGTCTTTGCCGGCCGTGCAGTGAAACACTTGCGGTGTGGGCGCTTCCAGCAAGTGCTTCAAGAACCGGCCAAAGGTGCTGGCGTTGTGGTTCACAAAGTCGCGGTAGGTGCCGCACATCAACTCCACCGTGTCCTCGGTGCTCGGCTCAATGCCGCGGGCCACCAGCGCCTGCATTTTGGCAATCACGCTGGGCTCGATCGTCAGCGCCACCCGCTGCACGCCGTCAATCGCATAAGGCGTGGCCGCGCATTCCGCCGCACCGCGAAAGTCCAAGCTGTGCGTCACGCCCCAGTTGCGCAGTTGCTGTAGATCGCCCGGTGTTAAACCCGCCAAATGGTCAGAGCGAAACACCCGCCCGCGTTTCACGCGCTGACCGTCCTGCGTTGCGTAGCCCCCGACATCGCGGAAATTGGAGGCGCCTTGCAGGCTGACAGCGTCGGATGCAGATGAAGACATGGTGTGCCCAAGCAGCTAAATAGCCTCGATTGTGCCCAGCTCGCGCTAAATGTCTGTCACCTGAACGAAACGACCACAAAATGATCAAAAATAGACGCTTCAGCCTCACCCACCTTGACGAGCCTCAGCTTGGACAAAACAAAACTCTCCGAAAGCGATATCTGCGACAAGTTCATCCGCCCGGCCATGGAGCAGGCGGGTTGGAATGGGGCAATCAAGCTGTTACGCGAATTGGGGCTGGTCGAAGGCCGTGCGCCGAAGTTGTTTATCTCCGCCAAGGTGGCCGATGCTGCGGGTCAAAAAGCCCGTTACATCCACAACCGTGGGCTCGACGACCAGCATTACCAGCAGTTGGTGGTGGGGTACTTGCGTAAATACAAGCAGGCCAAACGGACCGATTTCGACGAGCTGTTGACGAGCAAACTGGCTGCGGTGTTGACCCCAGAGCAAAAAGCCAACAAGGTGAAAAATTTGCTCCAGGCCATGAAGCGGGCCAAGATCATTGATTGTGAAGGCCCCCGATCGGCGGCGGTCTGGTTCTTGTCTAAAAGTGCAAAAAAATTAGATTAGCCTTTAGCTAAGAAAACTCGTTTTTCGAAGCTAAGTTGTTGATTTTATTGTTGTCTAGATATCCGAATATGGATAAATTTAGACAAGAATCAAGGCTTTTGAGGGAATGCTTTATTAGCCTGCCAGCTGGATAATAAAACTTGTTTTGAGAAAATAGTTAGTCAAATCAATGGATTACGACGCTGTTTGTTATCTCTTAGCCTATTGAAAGCCAGTCACGCGTTATCTAGAGCGCTATAGGCCAAGCTGAAAGTAGGTCGTCCACCCTGTTAATTGCGATAGGGCTTGGCCAACTCACCTTGCTTGTTCAGAATGCCCGCTCGGATGAGGAAGTCTTGAGCGGTTTTTTTTGATATGCGAATTTCACGCCCAAACGCTTGCATGTTGTCACGGATCGGCATTATGGAGCCAGGCATGATCGC
>CAIWWN010000276.1 GCA_903916355.1 uncultured Burkholderiales bacterium
ACAAAATTTCTCGCCGCCAATTTCCGCCGCCATTTTTCAGCGGATTTACGCCGCCGTTAACAGGTTCAGATCTCCAAACAAGTCAGGTGTGTCAAGATGACAAAAAGCACGCCCACGCACCATGCGCGACATGCACCCCCTCTGTTTGGAACCTGAGAGATTCATGGCCTTGTCGTTGTGACGGGGCCACTTGCTCCTGCGGTGTGCCGGGTGACTAAGCCCAACAACTCTTCAGAGAAATCAACGATTCAAACCGGTCCTTTTGCCTGAGAGTTTCCGGGGTGGTTGCTCCTTCGGCGTCGCGGTTTAACGCGATCTCTCCCGATCTGAATTTCAAAAAGAACCAACTATGCCAGAAAGCGCTCCGTCAACGCCACCCAGAAGGCAGCACCCGGCGCGATGATGTCATCGTTGAAGTCGTAGCCGGGGTTGTGCACGTTGCAAGCGCCCGGTGTGCCAGGGCCGCCGTTGCCCACAAAAAAGTAACAACCTGGCACGCGCTGCAGCATGAAAGAAAAATCTTCACTGGCCGTGAACATGGGGCCATTGGGGTCAACGCGCTCGGTGCCAAACAGCCGCAAAGCCACATCCGCAGCCAAAGCCGTTTCCTGCGGCGTATTCACGAGCACGGCATAACCAGCGCGCCAGTCGATCGAGGCCTGCACACCGAAGCTCGCCGCTTGCTGGTCAACCAGTGCCAGAATGCGCTCTTTCAGCAAGGCCCGTACATCGGTGTCCAACGCTCGCACGCTCAACTCCAACCGGGCGTCTTCAGGGATGACGTTATTGGCCTCGCCCGCATGCAATGCACCCACCGTGACCACTGCGGTCTTGAGCGGATCGACGTTGCGCGATACGATGGTCTGCAACGCCATGACGATAGAGGCAGCAGCCACCACGGTATCCACCGACTGGTGCGGAAAAGCGCCATGGCCACCGCGACCCTTCAAGTGGATGGTCACGTTGTCGCTGGATGCCATCGTGGGGCCACTTCGGAACACAAAGCGCCCGGCTTCAATCCCTGGCATGTTGTGCAAGGCAAACACTGCGTCGCAGGGGAACCGTTCAAACAGACCATCCGCCATCATCTGCACCGCGCCACCAGCCCCTTCTTCTGCGGGCTGGAAGATCAGATGCACTACGCCATCAAAATCAAGGTCCTGAGCCATCAGCCTGGCAGCAGCCAGCAGCGTGGCGGTGTGACCGTCGTGACCGCAGCCATGCATCAGGCCCGGCTTGGTGCTGGTCCACGCACGTGAGCCTGCTTCATGAATGGGCAAGGCATCCATGTCGGCACGCAGCCCCAGGGAACGGGTGCTTTTGCCACGGCGCAATGTCCCCACCACGCCGGTTTGCCCCAGGCCAGTTGTGACCTCGTAGCCCCAATCGCGCAATTTTCCAGCCACCAGGGCGGCGGTGCGGTGCTCCTCGAAGGCGAGCTCTGGATGGGCATGAATGTCCCGGCGAATCTGGATGAATTCGCCGATACGCTCGGTCAGCGCATGACCCAGGTAGTTGCCGTCACGCAGGGTCACCCCGCCGCGTTCACTTTCGCTTTCAGCCATGCCGTTTACTGTGGTTCCAGCTTGATGGACTTGGCAATCGCAGCGGCCTTGACCACTTCCTTTTTGTAGAAGGCGTCAAGTTGTGCCAGTGTCATGGGTTCGGCCACTGTGCTACCTGCGGTTTCAATGATTTTGCGAATGTCCGGGTTACCCAGCGCGGTGTAAGCGGCTTTGTGCACGGCGGCCACTTGCACGTCAGGCGTTTTGGCACTGGCTTCAATGCCAATCCAGATGCTGAACTGGAAGTCCTCAAAGCCTTTGGTGGCGCTTGCCAGGGGCAACTTGGGCAGCCGTGCCAGAGGTTGGCTGGAGGCGAGGGCCAGCGCTTTGATTTGGCCACTCTCAATGGCGCCCATCACCGGGCCGACCAAGGGGACCACCGCAAAGTCAATCACACCGCCCATCAAATCCTTGACGTAGGGTGCCATGCCGTTGTAGGGCGCGTGCAGCCCACGGGCACCTGCCGTTTGCAGGGCCTTTTCAGCCATCAGGTGATAGAGGGAACCGATACCTGTAGAGCCAAAGCTGAGAGGCTTGTCAGACTTTTTGGCCAGTGCGACGAACTCTTCCAGCGTGTTCACCGCCAAATCCTTGCGCACGGCAATGGCAAGAGGGGTGTACCCCACCAAGGCGGCCAGGCGCACGTCCTCCGGCTTGTTTTTGGCCGCGGCCACACCCAGCGGCGTGTAGATGAGCTCCAGGGGAGAGCCGGCCAAAAGTGTGTAGCCATCCGGCTGGGCATGGGCGGCCTTGAGCACCCCCAGGGAGCCACCCACGCCCACCACGTTTTCAACGATGATGGGCTGGCCAAACACTTCAGCCATGCCTTTGCCGACAGCGCGGCCCAGCACATCGGAGCCGCCGCCCGGTGGAAAGGCCACGATCATGCTGACAGGTTTGGACGGGTAGGTCTGCGCGGCCACTGAAGCGGCCAACGCAAAACCGACAAACAGTGCACTGCAATGACGAATCAAAGCACGGGGGGTGGGATGCATGGCGGGCTCCAAAAAAATAGGGGGAGAGGCGAATGGTAGGCGGCCAAAAACAATGTGTCCAATGACTTATTTTTCTCGTTATCATTCATTTTTCTCATTGAATATAAATTGATTTTGGATTGATTTCTTCATTCACTTGGAGGGCTGCCAGCCATGAATATCAAACATCTAGAGCACCTGCTCGCCTTGGCCGACACCGGCTCCTTCAGCCGCGCGGCCGAGAAACTGTTCATCACCCAATCAGCGTTGAGCCGCAGCATCCAGAGCCTGGAAGGCGATTTGGGCGCAAAGGTGCTGGACCGCATTGGCAAGCGCAATGAACTCACCCCGCTGGGCGTGGACGTGGTGACCCGGGCTCGCCATATCGTGCGGGATGCGGCCGAGCTGCGCCACAGCGCGCAATTGCTGCAACAAGGCGGCCAGGGTTCTGTCAGTGTGGGCTTGGGCTCGGGGCCGAGCGCGCTGCTGATGACGCCGCTGATGTGCGCCGCAGCCGGGCACTACCCTGGTATGCAGGTTTCCATCACGCGTGGGCCGACCGAACTTCAACTCCAGCAACTGCGAAGCCGCAAGCTTGATGCCATGGTGGTGGACATACGCCGCGTCACACCCGCCACTGACTTGAACATTGAATCGCTGGGAGAAATCCGCGCCGGTTTTATCGTCAATGCCACCCACCCACTGGCAGCCAAACGCTCGGTCAGCTTTCAGGACATCACGCAATACCCGGTGGCATCCACACCTTTGTCAGATGAAGTGGTGCGCCAACTGGTGGATCAGTACGGAGTGTTAGCCAACCCGTCGGCGATGGCCGCGCTAATGTGTGAAGACATCGCCAGTATGCTGGCGACGGTTGCGCAGACCCAGGCCATTTATTTGGGCGTGGTGGCCGCGGCACGGACTGGCTTGCAAGACGGGTCACTGGTTGAGTTGCCAATCAAGCCCACGCTCAAGGCTACCGCTCGATTTGCCTATGTCACGCTGGCTGGGCGAACCGAAGCCCCTGTGATGGGCTGGTTTCGTGGTTTTGTGCGTGAGCATTTGCACGATTGAGCGCTGACTTAAGCAGTCTAGATTTCGTCTGGCATTCCCCCAAGACAGTAGACAAACGCTTAGATGACTGCTGTTGAGCAATCTCTAAGATTTTTTAGTTTGGCGGGAACGTCGGCTTCCGCGACACAACGGGTGTTCGTATGGAAAAATTTTGAAAACACACAGTCCCTTACGTCGGTTTCGGATTCACCGAAAAGCAGGAGCGAGAGGGCCAGACGAAAAACTTCATTATTCACTGACCTTCCGCAACTGGGGCATCTCCCGGGACGTTCCATCGTCACGCGCTCAGAAAAACCCCACATACAACCATCCGTCACGCAGTTAAATTACCATATGCGCGTACGATAGTTACATCGTCAGCGGCGCCACTGTGCGCTGTGCCGCCCATCCCCCATCAGAACGAAAGTGAGACTCCCATGACTTTGAAAATTGGCATCAACGGATTTGGCCGAATTGGCCGCATGGTGCTGCGCGCGGCGGTGCAGAACTTCAACGACATTGAGATCGTGGGCATCAACGATTTGCTGGAGCCCGACTACTTGGCTTACATGCTGCAATACGACAGCGTGCATGGCCGCTTTCCGGGTTCGATTGCGGTGCAGGGCAACAGTCTGATGGTCAACGGCAAGACGATTCGCCTGACACAAGAGCGCGATCCGGCCAACCTGAAATGGAACGAGGTGGGCGCCGACGTGGTGATCGAGGCGACGGGCTTGTTCCTGGACAAAGAAAGCGCCGGCAAGCATTTGGCGGCGGGCGCTAAAAAGGTGGTGATGTCGGCCCCGTCCAAAGACGACACGCCGATGTTTGTGTATGGCGTGAACCACGCCGCGTATGCGAGCGAGGCGATCATCAGCAACGCATCGTGCACCACCAACTGCTTGGCGCCCTTGGTCAAAGTGATCAACGACAAATGGGGCCTCAAGCGCGGTTTGATGACCACGGTGCACGCGGCCACAGCCACACAAAAAGCCGTAGACAGCCCGAGCAACAAAGACTGGCGTGGTGGGCGCGGCATTTTGGAAAACATCATTCCCAGCAGCACCGGCGCAGCCAAGGCTGTGGGTGTGGTGATTCCTGAAATCCAAGGCAAGCTGACCGGCATGGCTTTTCGCGTGCCGACCTCCGACGTGTCGGTGGTGGACCTGACTGCCGAGTTGAACCACCCTGCCAGCTACGCCGAAATTTGCGCCGAAATGAAAGCGCAGAGCGAAGGCGCCTTGAAGGGCGTGCTGGGCTACACCGCCGACAAGGTCGTCTCCACCGACTTCCGTGGCGAAGTCTGCACCAGCGTGTTTGACGCCACCGCGGGCATTGCGCTGGACAGCACCTTTGTGAAACTGGTGGCCTGGTATGACAACGAATGGGGCTACTCGAACAAGTGCTTGGAAATGGCCCGCGTGGTCGGTCGCTGATTCAAAAGGAATATAGCAAAAAGGGCGGCCAGTGAATTCACTGGCCGCCCTTTTTTTCATGGTAACGCAGGGTACCGTGTCCTGCTCAGGGTTGGCGTTCAAGCACTCACGTGCTTGCCCACAATACCGGCCAGCTCAAACATGGTGACCTGGTCTTTGCCAAACACCGCCTTGAGTTTGGCGTCTGCGTTGATGGCGCGCTTGTTGGTGGCGTCTTGCAAGTTATTGGCCTTGATGTAGTCCCACAGCTTTTTGATCACCTCGGTACGCGCCACTTTGCCGTCGCCGATCACTGCAGCCAATTCAGCACTGGGGGTCAAATTACCCACCGCGGCTTTGCGCGGGGCTTTGACAGCAGCCGACTTTGCGGCAGACTTCGCGGCTTTTTTGGCCGGTGCTTTGGCAGTTTTGGCGGCCGTTTTGCCCGCCGCCTTGGCTGGTGCCGCTTTGCCAAACGGGGTTTTGGTTTTGCGCGGTGGGTACTTGCTCACGCGCGGCTCGAACTCAAAGCTGACCTTGTTTTCTTCGGCATTCCACGCCAAAAACGCTTTGAACGAACGGCGCGTGCGCATGCTGACGAACTTGTCGAGCAAGTCGGTCTTGCCGGTGGCCAGCAACTTGGTCATCTGCTCGCGCTCGACCGGTTGTTGCAAGATGATCTTGCCGCTCTTGAAGTCGCAGCTCGGTGTGGGTTGCGCTTCGGTAGGCACGGTTTTAGAGCACACAAAGTTGCTGCCGCACTCATGCACAGGGCTGCCGCACTTGGGGCAGGCGCCCAAAGACTCGCTCTCGGAAAAGTCGACGATCTCGCCGGTTTCTTCGTTCTTTTTGTCGTCGCCAAAGTCAAACTCCAGCTTCCAGTTCTTTTCTTCTTCGCTGAATTTGAGCGCCATCTCGGCCACAAAAGGCCAGCCGGCTTTGGAGCGGAAACCTTCGAGTGGGCCGATTTTTTTGTCGGTCAAAAACTGTTCCACTTCAGCCGGCTCAAAGGTGCGCCCAGCCGGTGATTTGCCAAACGAGAAGCCGCAACCTTCAGCGGCCCCTTCGGCGCCCACGCAGGTATATCTGCGGTAATTTTCTTTGACCACGCCGCCGCAATTGGGGCAGGGTGCGTGCAAGGTGGCGTAGTCGCCCGGCACGGTGTCACGGTCGTACTCTTTGGCCTTTTTGACGATGTGCTCGGTCATCGCGGCGATGTCTTTCATGAAGGCATCGCGGCTCAGTTTGCCTTGCTCCATTTGCGCCAGCTTGTATTCCCACTCGCCCGTCAATTCAGGGCGCGAGAGTTCTTCCACGCCCAGGCCGCGCAAGAGCGTCATCAGCTGAAAGGCTTTGGCGGTCGGGATCAACTCTCGTCCTTCGCGCAGCATGTATTTTTCGTTGATCAAGCCTTCGATCGTGGCCGCGCGCGTGGCGGGCGTGCCCAAGCCTTTTTCTTGCATGGCTTCGCGCAGTTCGTCGTCGTCCACCAGCTTGCCTGCGCCTTCCATGGCGCCGAGCAAGGTGGCTTCTGAATAGCGCGCGGGCGGCCGGGTTTTCAGGCCCATGGCGTCCACCGATTCCACGCCGACTTGCTCGCCCGCTTGCACCGGCACGAGGTTCTGGCCCTTGTCGCCGTCTTTGGCGTCTGCCACTTCTTCGGCGGCTTCTTTGCCGTAAATGGCCAACCAACCGGGTTTGACCAGCACCTTGCCCACGGTTTTAAAGTGGTGCTGCGCCACCTTGCTGATGCGGGTGGTCACCTGGTATTCAGCGCTGGGGAAGAACACCGCCATGAAGCGGCGCACCACCAGGTCATAGATTTTTTGCTCAGCTTCAGACAAGCCACTGGGCGCTTGCAGCGTGGGGATGATCGCAAAGTGATCCGAGACTTTTTTGTTGTCAAACACGCGCGGCAATTTGCGCACGTAGTTGTTGTTCAGCGCGGTCAAGGCGTGCGGGGCCAAATGCCTCATGCCGCTGTCGGCCAGCATTTCAAAGGTTTGCTTGGCCACATCCACATAGTCTTCGGGCAGATGACGCGAGTCGGTACGCGGGTAGGTCAAGGCCTTGTTGCGCTCATACAGGCTTTGCGCCAGCGACAAAGTGGTCTTGGCGGAGTAACCAAATTTGCCGTTGGCCTCACGCTGCAAGGACGTCAAATCGAACAAGCCGGGGCTGGCTTGCGTGGTGGGCGAGGCCTCTTCGGTGACTGTGGCTTGTTGGTCACGCACCGTGTTGGCAATGGCTTGCGCTTCGCGTTCGGTCCACAGACGGTCGGCTTTTTTCTCGCTGTCTTCGTCGGTTTTCTTCCACTGCGGATCAAACCACTTGCCAGGGTAGCTGCCCGCAGCGGCTTCAAAGCTAGCGTGGATTTCCCAGTAGTCACGGCTGATGAATTTGCGAATCTGCTCTTCGCGCTCCACCACCACGGCCAGGGTGGGCGTTTGCACCCGGCCCACGGTGGTCAAGAAGAAGCCGCCATCGCGCGAGTTGAAGGCGGTCATGGCGCGTGTGCCATTGATGCCCACCAACCAGTCGGCTTCTGAACGGCTGCGGGCGGCGTCGGCCAGGCCCTGCATTTGGGTGTTGCTGCGCAGGTGGTCAAAGCCGTCACGAATGGCTTGGGGCGTCATCGACTGCAGCCACAGGCGCGTCACCGGCTTGCCCAGGGGCTTGGCGCCGCCGGCGTACTGTTCGATCAAACGGAAGATCAACTCGCCTTCGCGGCCCGCATCACAGGCGTTGACCAAGGCGCTGACGTCTTTGCGCTTGGCTTGTTTCACCACCGCATTGAGGCGGGTCTTGGTTTTGTCGACCGGCTTCAAATCAAAGAACGGCGGGATCACCGGCAAATTGGCAAAACTCCACTTGCCGCGCTTCACGTCAAACTGCTCAGGGGCCTGAATTTCGACCAAGTGACCCACCGCGCTGGTCACCACATAAGTGTCGCTCTCAAAGTGGTCGTCGTGTTTCTCAAACTTGCCGGCCACGGGCGTGAGCGCACGCACGATGTCTTGCGCCACCGAGGGCTTTTCTGCAATCACCAAGGTCTTGCCGATAACTTCGTTTTTCATCTCATTACAATCCAGTGTCTCGCGTGCGCGCAGGTGCGCGCTCGCCCACGGGCACGCACACATGCGCGCGCCCACATGCTTTCACCATAACAAATTTTTCAACCGTGGCCAAAAAACCTGCTCCAACGTCAAATCGCCGTATTCAAGTTCGCCGCTCGGGTGTGCACGGCAAGGGTGTGTTTGCCGTGGTCGATATTGCCGAAGGCGAGACCTTGATCGAGTACGTGGGCGAGATCATCAGCTGGGAAGAAGCCCAAGACCGGCATCCGCATGACCCGAGCGATCCGAACCACACTTTTTACTTTCATGTGAACGAAGACCGGGTGATCGATGCGGTGAACGAGGGCAACTCATCGCGTTGGATCAACCACAGCTGCGACCCGAACTGTGAAGCCGACGAGGACAACGACCGCATCTTCATCAAGGCCTTGCGCAACATCCACGCGGGTGAAGAGCTGAACTATGACTACGGCCTGATCATTGACGAGCCCTACACCCCCAAGCTCAAAGCCGAATACCCTTGCTGGTGCGGTAGCGCCAACTGCCGTAAAACGCTGTTGGCGCCCAAAAGAAGGCCTGCTACGCCCAAGATCCCCAGCCAGGCCAAAAAAGCCCGCCCAGCCTGCGCAAGCCGCCAAAAAACCGGCGAAGAAGCCCGCCAAGGCCCGAAGCTGAGGCCCAACCTTCAGCGCTGAACCCATGTCACCCCCCTTCGACACTTTCATGCGCTGGCCCGCCGAAGCCATTTGGGAGGCCGTGTCACCCCAAATGCCCGGCTTCAGTGTCGAAATCCTGCCCGAGATCGACTCGACCAACACCGAGTTGATGCGCCGCGCACGCGCCGGGCAGACCGATGCAGTGCTGCTGGTGGCCGAAAGCCAAAGCGCGGGGCGCGGGCGCTTGGGCCGACAATGGGTCAGCCAGCGCGGAGACTCCTTGACGTTTTCGCTGGGTTTGCCCATCGCCCCCAAGGATTGGTCGGGCCTGTCGTTGGCTGTGGGTTTGAGTTTGGCCGAAAGCCTGCACCCACAGGTGAGCCTGAAGTGGCCCAACGATTTATGGATTGAGGGTCACAAACTGGGGGGCATCTTGATCGAAGCGGCCAGCACCGGCAGCCACAGTTATGTCGTGATCGGTGTCGGCCTGAACATTCAGCCCCAAGCCGTTGAGGGTTTGCGCACGCCGCCGGCGGCCTTGGCCCCATGGCTACCCGGCATCACCGCCGCAGACGCTTTGGGCCGCGTCGCCGCGCCCTTGGTGGCGGCCGTGCAGGGCTTTACCTTGACGGGCTTTGCCCCGCTGCAAGCACGCTTTCATGCGCGCGATGTGTTGCAGGGCTTGGTGGTCACCACCAGTGACGGCATGCAAGGTCGTGCGCTGGGGGTTGACGCCAGCGGGGCCTTGCAAATTGAAACGCCGAGCGGCGTGGTCAGCGTCCACAGCTCAGAAGTCAGCGTGCGACCCGCCGCCCAACAGGAGAACACATGATGTGGCGATGGATCGTTTTGGCCTTGGTGGCCGCCAATGGGGTTTTCTGGCTGTGGAGCCACGGCGAGCTGCGCGCATTCGACCTGGGGCCGATCGAGGTCAGCGAACCAGCGCGGCTGAAAACCCAAATTCAACCTGAGGCTCTGCGCGTCACACCGCAAGACTCGGCCCCGGCGCCTACAGTACCCTCAACTGCCGGGGCTGAGGCCACAGCAGCAACCCCAACAGCGACTGAAGTCGCCCCCATCCCGTCGCCTGCCCCTTCACCCACCCAAGGAAAATAACCATGTCTTTGCAACTGTATTTCTCACCCGGTGCTTGCTCGTTTGTGCCGCACACTTTGCTGGAAATCGCTGGCGCCACTTTTGAGCCGACGATGGTCAAGCTGCACAAAGGCGAACAAAACGAATCCGCTTACCAAGCGATCAACCCACGCGGCCAAGTGCCGGTGTTGGTGGATGACGGCCAGGTGATCACCCAAATCGTGGCGATTGTGTTGTACCTGGACCAGAAGTTTCCAGCGGCTGGTTTTTTGCCCACCGAAGCGTTGGCGCGCGCCAAAGCCATTGAGACCTTGGTCTGGATGAACAACACGGTGCACCCGACCTTCACGCATATTTTCATGCCGCATAAATACTCGGATCAAGCCGAGGTGCAAGCCCAGTTGAAGACCTACAACACGGGTCTGTACCGCGGTTTACTGGCCGAATTGCAAGCCTTGGTGGTGGTCGCCCAGTCAGCCGGTCAGACCTGGTTGTCTGGCGCTCATTTCGGCCCGCTGGACGCCTACACTTTGACGCTCACCCGCTGGGGCAGCCTGGCGGGCATTGATCCTCAGGGCTACCCTGTGTTGTGGGCCTTTGTGAACCAAGTGGCCACACAACCGGCTGTGGCCCACGTGATCGAGCGCGAGCGTTTGCAACTGAACTTGTTCAAGCCCGCCTGAAGTCCTCAAGCGCCCCCACCGCGCGAAAAGCGCACGGTGAAGCAGGCGCCCGGCGGGGTTTGGCTGGGATGCGCCGCTTCGATGCTGACCGTGGCGCCATGCTGATGGGCGATCTCCAACACAATCGGTAAGCCCAAGCCTGAGCCATCAACGTTGGTTCCGAGTGCCCGGTAAAACGGCTCAAACACCCGGTCTCTTTCGGCCGGGGCGATGCCGGGGCCGTTGTCCTCGACCTGGATCACCAGCGCATGACTGTAGGGGTCGACCAAGGTGCGCACCGTGATGACGCCAGGCCGCTCGGACGTCGAAGGGGTGTAGTGAATGGCGTTGTCCACCAAGTTGCGCACCATCTCTTTGAGCAACACGGGGTTGCCATGCACCTGCACGTCGGGCGATCCGGCTTCTGCGCCTTCATAGCCCAGGTCCAAGCCTTTGTCCAAGGCGCGTGGCAGGGCGTCTTGCAGCACGTCGCTGAGCATGGCCACCATGTCGCAGGGCTGACGGCTGAGGTTGGCGCCGCCGCCCTCAGCCCGCGCCAGTGACAGCAGCTGGTTGACGGTGTGCGTGGCCTGCACGCTGGCGCGGCCAATTTGTTTCAATGAATGCTTGAGCTCTTCTTCGCCCGCGTCATTGCGCTGCGCCAAGTCGGCCTGCATGCGCAGACCCGCCAAAGGGGTTTTGAGTTGATGCGCCGCATCGGCCAAAAAGCGTTTCTGGATAGCGATCGAGTCTTTCAATCGTTCTAGCAAATCGTTCACCGAAGACACTAGCGGCGCCACTTCCATGGGCACGGCCTTCTCATCGAGCGGGCTCAGATCATCGGGTTTGCGGGCGCGAATACGTTCTTCCAATTGCGACAGCGGTTTGATGCCGCGCACCAGCGCCAGCCAGACCAACAGCACCGCCAAAGGCAGAATCGCAAACTGCGGCAGCATCACGCCTTTGATAATTTCGGCCGCCAAGACGGATCTTTTTTCGCGCGTCTCTGCCACCTGCACCAAGACCAGGCGCGGCGTGGTCAGTGGCTTGGCGTGCACAGCGGTTGAGGCGGTGGGCGGCGATGCCTCAGTCTCTGTGCTGAGCACCTCCAAGCTCACCCAGGTGGACGCCACCCGCACTTCCAGGCCGCGCATTTCGTCGTCACGCAAGCGCACTTCATAGTTAGCCGTTTTGTCTTCGTCCTCGGGTTGCGGCAAATCGCGATCGCCGCCCAACAACTCCCCTTTGGGGCCGATGACTTGGAAATACACCAGGTCGGACTCGTCCGCGCGCAGCAGCTCACTGGCGGGCTGAGGCAAGTTGAACAGCACCCGGTGGTCGGGGCCGACCTTGACCAGTTGCGCCAAGGCTTGCGCGTTGTAAAGCAAAGCCCGGTCAAACGGCTTGTTGGCCAGGCCCTGGGCCACCAACCACGTCAAGGCCAAACTCACCGGCCACAAGAGCAACAACGGCGTGAGCATCCAGTCCAAAATTTCTCCAAACAGCGAGCGTTGCTCGCGTTTGAAGAGGGACCATTGTTGCGATTTCAATTGGGAATTTTTTCCAAGCAATAGCCCAAGCCGCGCACCGTGGCGATGCGGATGGGGCCCTTTTCAATTTTCTTGCGCAACCGGTGGATGTAGACCTCGATCGCGTTGTTGCTGACCTCTTCGCCCCATTCGCACAGACGCTCGACCAGCTGGTCTTTGCTCACCAAGCGGCCGGCGCGCTGCAACAGCACTTCCAGCAAACCGAGTTCGCGGGCCGACAACTCCACCATCTTGCCGTCAATCGTGGCCACACGGCCCGACTGGTCATAGATCAACGGTCCATGCTTGATTTGCGAAGTGGCGCCGCCCATGCCACGGCGGGTGAGGGCGCGCACACGGGCTTCGAGCTCTTGCAAACTGAAGGGCTTGGCCATGTAGTCATCGGCGCCATAGTCCAGGCCCTTGACGCGCTCTTCCACACTGTCCGCCGCCGTCAAAATCAACACCGGCAAGGTGGAGCCTCGGGCGCGCAATTTTTTCAACACTTCCAGACCGTGCATTTTGGGCAAGCCCAAATCCAGAATCAGGAGATCGAATTCACTGTTGGTCATCAGCGCGGCATCCGCTTCGCTGCCACTGGCCACATGGTCTACGGCCGCGCCCGCGTTGCGCAAAGTGCGCAACAAGCCATCGGCCAACACCTGGTCGTCTTCGGCGATCAATATCCGCATTGTTGTCTTATATGGATGCCTCCCGGGTAGCAAGAGAAATTTGTGTCGTGTTGCGAAGAAGTCGGCTGCTCTCTTATATCCGGCCTTGATTGCGTGGTCCGCCTGGTTTCCCAGACTCGCCCGCTGGCCCCGATGCATATCCGCTGA
>CAIWWN010000277.1 GCA_903916355.1 uncultured Burkholderiales bacterium
CTGGAACATGTGGTGGTGCGTGTTGATCAGGCCCGGCACCACCACGTGGCGGCTGGCGTCGATCACCTCATCGACCTGCGTCAGCAACTCGTCGATGTTTTCGTGAGCGTCGATGATGCGTTCAATGCGGCCATCGCGGATCAGCAGCGAGGCGTCATTCAGTTCGGTGTTCGCATCGTCTTGCGTGGCGAGGCAGCGGGCGCGGTGAATCAATAGGGCGGTCATGTCAAAAGGTAATGTGCAACTGTCGCCACTTTAACTCTGTGGGCTTGTGTCCTGGGTCGAAACGCTTAGAGTCGGCTGTGTTTTAAAAAAGATCAAAATGAAAACCTACAAGATTGCATGCATTCCTGGCGACGGCATTGGTAAAGAAGTGGTGCCTGCGGGCCAGCAAGTGTTGGAGGCCTTGGCCTCGATGAGCCAAACATTCAAATTCGAATTCACCAGTTTTGGCTGGGGCGGCGACTGGTATCGGGCGCACGGCGAGATGATGCCCAAAGACGGTCTGGACGCTCTGCGCCCGATGGATGCGATTTTGTTTGGCTCAGCGGGCGACCCGCACATTCCCGATCACATCACGCTGTGGGGTTTGCGTTTGAAGATTTGCCAAGGCTTTGACCAATACGCCAATGTGCGCCCCACGCGCATCTTGCCCGGCATTGACGGGCCGCTCAAACGCTGCGGCCCCAATGACCTGGACTGGGTCATCGTGCGTGAAAACTCTGAGGGCGAATATTCGGGTGTGGGCGGTCGCGCCCACCAAGGTCACCCGATTGAAGTGGCCACCGATGTGAGCATGATGACCCGTGCCGGCGTGGAGCGCATCATGCGCTACGCCTTCAAGCTGGCGCAGTCACGCCCGCGCAAATTGCTGACCGTGGTCACCAAGTCCAATGCGCAGCGCCATGCCATGGTGATGTGGGATGAAATTGCGCTGGAGATCAGCCGTGAATTTCCCGATGTGAGCTGGGACAAAGAACTGGTCGACGCTGCCACGGCGCGCATGGTCAACCGTCCGGCCACGCTCGATACCTTGGTGGCCACCAATTTGCACGCCGACATTTTGAGCGACTTGGCTGCCGCTTTGGCCGGCAGCCTGGGCATTGCGCCCACGGGCAATATTGACCCCGAGCGCCGTTACCCCAGCATGTTCGAGCCGATCCATGGCTCGGCTTTCGACATCATGGGCAAAGGCCTGGCCAATCCCTTGGGTACTTTTTGGTCGGTGGTGATGATGCTGGAGCACCTGGGCGAGGAGGCTGCAGCGCAGCGCCTGATGAAGGCGGTCGAAAGCGTGACCGCCAACCCCGCACTGCACACCGCAGACCTGGGCGGCACAGCCCGCACCGCGGATGTGACCGCGGCGGTTTGCAAAGCCCTGATGTGACGAAGGAGGCACGACAGGGCCAAGATGCATGTTGTCGTGGTCTGATTTTTACCCTGCACTTCTTGAAAGAGATGAACATGAGCTCCAGGTTTTTCCCATTCGCGCTCGCGTCTGTCTTGATGGTCTGCCTGAGCGCCTTCGCGCAGGACTACCCCTCGTCGCATAAAACCATCACCTTCGTGCTGCCTTATGCCGCCGGAGGGCCGACCGACAAAGCGGCGCGGGACTTGGCCCAGTCCATGAGCAAGGCCATGGGCGGACAGAGCATCGTGATCGACAACGCCGCAGGCGCCTCGGGCTCGATCGGCACCCACAAAGTGGCCAAGGCGTCTGCCGACGGCTACACCCTCTTGTTCACCCACATTGCGCAGGCCACTTTGGTGAGCTTCTTTCGCAACCTGCCCTACAACGTGGAAAAAGACTTCGAGTACCTCGGCTTGGTCAGCGAAAACCCGATGAACCTCATCGGCCGCCCCAGCCTGCAGGCCAACACCATGGCCGAGCTGGTCACCTGGGCTCAGGCCAACAAGGGCAAGATCAACATCGCCAATGCGGGGCCGGGTTCGGCTTCGCATCTGTGTGGCATGTTGTTTCAATCGACCCTCAAAGTGGACATGACCTCTGTGCCTTACAAAGGCACAGCCCCCGCGATGACCGACCTGATCGGTGGTCAGGTGGACCTGATGTGCGACCAAACCACGACCACGATCGCGCAAATTGAAGGCAAGAAGGTCAAGTCGTTTGCGGTGACCACGCCCGCGCGTTTGAGCTCGCCTGTCCTCAAAGACATGCCCACCATGCAAGAAGCGGGGCTGAAGGATTTCACGGTCACCATCTGGCAAGGTCTTTACGCGCCCAAGGGCACACCAGCCGGGGTGCTGAAAAAAATCAATGAAGCCCTCAAAGCGGCCGTCAAAGATCCTGAGTTCATTCGCAAGCAAGAGGCGGGCGGTGCCTCCGTGATCAACGATGCACGCAACGACCCGGCAGGTCACAAGGCCTTCGTCATGTCGGAGGTGGTCAAGTGGGCGCCCATCATCAAGGCCGCAGGGGTTTACGCGGACTGAAGTTGCTCAAGGGGGTGTGTGGATGACGCTCAATTGGCTTTATCCTCGGAGGCTGTTTAGCTTGCTTGAGACCTCCCCGCCATGACCGACCCCCAAACTGTGTTGCGCCAGCTCTTCGATGTGGCGGTGCAACGCGCTTTGCCGCTGCCCAACACGGCGGCCGATTTGCCCAGCCCACCCAAGGGCCGTACCTTGGTGTTGGGTGCAGGCAAAGCCGGTGGCGCGATGGCACAAGCGGTGGAGGCCTTGTGGCCGCAAGACGCACCCTTGTCAGGCCTGGTGGTTACGCGCTATGGCCACACACCACCGCGCCCGGCGGGCTTGCCTGAGCGCATTGAGGTGGTCGAGGCTTCGCACCCTGTGCCCGATGCAGCAGGCCTGCAAGCGGCCGAGCGGATTTTGGCATTGACGAAAGGCTTGACGGCTGACGATCTGGTGCTGTGCCTGATCTCGGGTGGTGGTTCGGCACTCCTGACTTTGCCTGCTGAGGGTCTGAGCCTGGAGGATAAGCAAGCCATCAACCGCCAACTGCTCGCCAGCGGTGCCAACATCGCCGAGATGAATGGCGTGCGCAAACACCTCTCGCGCATCAAGGGCGGGCGCTTGGCTGCGGCCTGTGCGCCTGCCCGCGTGGTCACCCTGACCATCAGCGATGTGCCGGGCGATGACCCGTCCATCATCGCCAGCGGCCCGACCGTCGCCGATGCCAGCACCTGCGCCGATGCGCTGGCGGTGCTCAAGCGCTACGCCATCAACCTGCCGCCCACCGCGCAGCAAGCTCTTGAATCAGGTGCGTGGGAGACGCCCAAGCCTGGCTCGAGCGTGTTTGAAGGCCATGCTTTGCACATGATTGCCACGCCCCAACAGTCCATGGAGGCAGCGGCCGATGCGGCCCGCGCGATGGGCTTGAACGCCTACATTTTGAGTGACGAGATCGAAGGCGAGTCGCGCGAGGTGGGCAAAGTGCATGCGGCCTTGGCGCGCGCCGTGGCCAAAGGGCAAGGCGCTTTTCAAAAACCCTGCGTGATTTTGAGCGGCGGTGAAACCACCGTCACCCTCAAGCCCCGCGCCGAAGGTGCAGCTAAGGGGCGGGGCGGGCGCGCTGGCGAGTTTTGTTTGGGCTTGGTGCAAGCGCTACAAGGCCAGTCCGGGGTCTGGGCCTTGGCTGCGGACACCGATGGCATTGATGGCATCGAAGACAACGCGGGTGCCCTGGTCACGCCCGACAGCCTGCAACGGGCGCAGACCCTGGGCTTGAAGGTCGACGATTACTTGCAGCGCAACGATGCTTATACTTTTTTCCATGCGCTCGGTGATTTGGTGGTGACCGGACCGACCCATACCAATGTGAATGATTTCCGCGCCATTTTGATTGTGTGAATTCAGCAGGAGCCTCGCCATGCCGATCAGTCGTCGAACTTTGTTTGCAGCGGCCACCGCTGCGGCCGTGGATGCGGCCTTCTCCCAAACCCCGCACGTGCACCACCCTGATCTGCCGGTGCTGGCTCCCTCTGCCGAACCGTATGCCCGTTTACAAGGTGGCCAGCCCCATCACCTGACGGCCGATCAAGCCTCGCAACGTTCGTCAGACAGCCCCTCGCCCAAAGGCCCGGCGGGTCGTTGGGCGCCTAAAGCCGCACTGCCCATCCCGCGCAGCGAAATGGCGTGGGCCACCGAATACGCTGGCCGATTGCATGTGATTGGCGGCTACGGCGAAGGCCGGGTCAACCGGGGCTACCACCATGTGTACAACCCGGTCAAGGACACCTGGCACCAAGCGGCCGCGCTGCCACGAGGAGCCAACCATGTGGCGGTGGTGACTTTGAATGGCCGGATTTACGCCTTTGGCGGGTTCATTGAGCAAAACCGCAATCCCGATGCCAACGCTTATGTGTATGACGTGAGTCGCAACCAGTGGGAAGCTGTCGCCCCTATGCCCCGACCCCGTAGGGCCGCCGCCGCCGTGGCCTTGGGAGGCAAGGTGCATTTGATCGGCGGCGCCTCCGCGCCCACCGAAGAGCGCGCCAGCGTGGGTTGGCATGAGGTGTACGACCCGCAAAGCGACAGCTGGAGCAGACGCAAAGCACTGCCCGGGGCGCGCGACCATGTGGGTTGCGTGGCGTATCAAAACCGAATCCATGTGGTGGGCGGGCGCTTCAATACCTTTGAATACAACACGGCTTTGCACCACGTGTACTTGCCTGAACGAGATACCTGGGAGCTGCGCGCGCCCATGCCCACGGCCCGCTCGGGTCACGGTATGGTGATTTAACGCGATCGCTTTTTTGCCATGGGCGGCGAGGGCGGCATCATCAACAAACCGGGGCAGCAAACTGTGTTTGGCCAGATGGAAAGTTACGATCCCAGCCAAGATACTTGGCAGTCGCACGCGGCCATGCCCACTCCGCGCCATGCGGTAGGCGCGGTGACGATAGGCGATTGGGTTTATGTGGCCGGTGGTGGTGCGGTGTTGGGCGGCGGTGTGCAGTCGGCGGTTCACGAGGCATTTACGCTCCAACTCTGAGTCAGCGGCTGAATCGGCTGCAATTGCCGCGCTGGGTGGTACGTTGAACCCGGGGTTTGACGTGTATCAATGCCGTCACCGTCAAGGTCTGGCACATTCGCCCCATGACGCATGCTCCTTACACCGACGTGGCCACTTTGGCGACCCACTCCGCACCGGGAACTGTCCTCGTTCGTCGCGGGCAACCCGCCACGCATGCCTTGCATGTGCTCAGTGGGCGCATCACCCTGGGCGTGGTTGAGCAGGGGCTGATGCGGCACCAATTGAGCTTGGTCGAAGGGCCTTGCTGGCTAGAGGCGGCAGCTTCCTTGCTCAATCTGCCGCATGTGGTGGACGCGATTTGCGAGACCGAGGCTCAGTTGCAATGGGTGGCCGCGCCCGAGTTTCGCGCCAGTGCCCAAGCGGTGAGCGAGCCTGCCAAGTCTTTGTTGTTTGATTTGGCCCGTTCACAGCGCCAACAAACCGAAGTGGCGGTCAGCCGCTTGGCCAAGGATGCCGATGCCCGCTGTGCCGAATGGCTGCTGCGCCACGCCGAACCCATTGATAACGTGGGCGCCTTGGCCGTCACGCTGCATGAGCGCAAGCGCTTGATCGCCGCGCAACTGGGCATTGCCCCTGAAACCTTCTCGCGCGTGCTGCGCCATTTGCGTGAGTTGAACTTGATCAGCGGCGGTGGGCGGGTGCTGTCGTTGCTCAATCCCCAGGCCTTGCGGGACTTGGCCGAGGCTTGAGTGTGGTGAGCGGCACGGGCCTGCTCAAACTGGCCCGGGCTGTTGAACTACCATGGGATGATGCGAACCCGCTATCCTCCCGCACATGCCCACATCAACTTCCTACCTCAGTGAAATCGAAGCCCCTTTGCGGGTTGAAGTGGACGCCTTGCTGGGCCTGACTTTGTTGGAGTTTGGCACCGGCTGGTGTGGTCACTGCCGCGCGGCCCAATCGGTCGTAGCCGAAGTCTTGGCACTGTACCCCCAGTGGCGGCATCTGAAAATTGAAGATGGCAGTGGACGGGCGCTCGGCCGTTCGTTCCGCGTCAAGATCTGGCCGACCTTGGTGTTGTTGCAAGACGGCCAAGAACTGGCGCGTTGGGTGCGGCCCGCTGCTGCCGTGCAAATCACGGCGGCCTTGTCTACTGCCTGAATTCCGCATGACTTAAAAAATCAAGGTGCTGGCCTGATGGGGCAAGCGATGGGACAAACATTTGACAGTCCGGTTAAACACTGTCAGACTAGTCAAATGACTAGTTAGGATTGATATGAATACGTGGCCAGTACAAGATGCGAAAGCACGTTTTAGCGAATTTTTAGATGCCTGCCTTCTGGAGGGGCCACAGATGGTTACCCGGCGCGGCGCGGAAGCTGCCGTCTTGGTGCCGGCGATGGAGTGGCGGAGATTACAGTCTGCTGCACGCCCGTCTTTGAAGCAACTACTGCTTTCTGATCAAGCCCGTGCCGACTTGGTCCTGCCAGCGCGCGGGGGCGCCAAGCGCCGTAAAGTGGAGCCTATGCTGTGACAAGCCGATACTTGCTTGACACGAATGTGGTTTCTGAATTGCGCAAACCGCGACCCCACGGCGCGGTCGTCGCTTGGTTGGATTCAATTGACGACGCACAACTTTTTTTGTCGGCGCTGACGCTGGCCGAGATTCAGGCCGGCATTGAATTGACCCGAGAGCAAGATGTATCCAAAGCCGCTGAAATTGAAGCGTGGCTGGATTTGGTGGCCGGGTCTTACAACGTCTTGCCCATGGATGCTGCAACCTTCAGGGCATGGGCGCGGCTGATGCATAAAAAGTCGGTTACGCTTTACGAGGACGCAATGATCGCTGCGACTGCAAAAGTGCATGGACTGACTGTCGTCAGCAGAAACGTCGCTGACTTTGAGGCGCTGGGATTCAAGGTCTTCAATCCTTTTGCTACGGTGTAGGCCTGTCAGACGCCGCATCGTCAGCCGCCCTTGATGGGATTGGCGCTTACAGCTTGGCTTCGACGTGCCCTGCAAAGCGATCCAAGATGGCTTGCCAGCCATCACGCTGCTGCTCTATCGGGTGTTCAGTTTCGGCATCGAATGTGATGTGAACGGAGACGCCTTCAGCGCCCGATTTGAAAAGGACCACCGCTGTACGCTCGCCAAAAGCGTATTCCAAGCATTCATGCGGAACGATCTTGGTGTAGGTGCCTGAAAATTCAAAGCCGAAGCTGCCGTCTTTGGCTTCCATGCGTGATGAAAACGTGCCCCCTTCGCGCAATTCGACAGAAGCTTGGGTGGTGTGCCAGTCGTCTGAGGCTGCGTTCCATTGCAGGATGTCTTCGGGTCGGGTGTAGGCATCCCAGACCGCGGCGATGGGTGCGTGGACGGTGGTTTCAACAGTGATTTTCATGGCGCATATCCCGAGTGCAGTGGAGGCGAATACGGTGGCTTGAACTATACCTCGCTAGCCCTGCGCCTTGGCCTGTGCCTCTTCAAACCACCAGCCCAGCGCTGCTTCGTAGCCTTCCCACACGCAGCCATGGCAGCCGCGGCCACAGCAGGTGGTGGGTTCAGGCGGTGGGTCGCGAAAACCCAGACTGGCGCTGTGCAGGCGTTGTTGCATCTGTGCGATGCGCGCACGCACGTCGTGACGCTGTTCCGCGCCGGGGTCGATACCGGGCAACGAGTTCATGAGACCGCAGGGGCCTGTCTCGGCACGACCTCGCCTTGCACGACTGTGTGCGCAATCAATCGATCATCGCCCAGCACGATCAGGGCGAACAGCCATTCGGCCAGCGTTTCGGTTTGTGCGGTGCGCCGCGCCAGCAAGGGCGTCGCCTTCGGGTTGAGCAGCACAAAGTCGGCTTCGCAACCGGGCAAGAGGTTGCCGACTTTCCCGGCCAGGTCCAGTGCTTGTGCTGCGCCTGCGGTGTGTTGCCACCACAGGTGTTCAGGCGCCAGGCTGAGGCCTGCGCTGCCCACCGATTGACGGGCCACGGTGTAGGCCGCGTGCATGGTGTGAAACGGGCTGAAGCTGGTGCCGCCGCCCACGTCGCTGGCCAGTCCATAGCGCAGGCCAGCCGCATCGGCTGCTGTGAAGTCAAAAAAACCACTGCCCAAGAACAGGTTGCTGGTGGGGCTGACGGCGGCCGTGGCGCCGACCTCGACCATGCGCTGGCGGTCGGTCTCGTCCAGGTAAATGCAGTGTGCGTACACGGCGCGTTGGCGCAGCAGGCCGGCGCGGTCGTACACGTCGAGGTAGCTGCGCGCTTGGGGAAAGAGTTCATGCACCCAGCGGATTTCATCCAAGTTTTCGGCCACGTGGGACTGAATCCACACATCGGGAAACTGCTGCGCGATCTCGCCAGCGCCGTGCAGTTGCGCTGGCGTGCTGGTGGGCGCAAAGCGGGGGGTGATGGCGTAACCCAGGCGGTCCACGCCGTGCCAGCGGTCAATCAAGTCTTCGGTCTGACGCAGGCTCAAAGCCGTGTCGGTGTCGCGCAGACCGTCCGGGCTGTGGCGGTCTTGCAGCACTTTGCCGGTGATCATGCGCAGGCGGCGTTTTTGCGCTTCCATCATGAACACGTCGACCGATTCAGGGTGCGCCGTGGCAAAGCACAGCGCGGTGGTCACGCCGTGGCGCATCAACTCGTCCAGAAAAAACGCAGTCACTTCGTGCGCATAGGCGGGTTCTGAAAAATGCTTTTCATGCGGAAAGGTGTAGTGCTCCAGCCAGGGCAACAAGCCATCGGCCGGTGAACCAATCACGTCGGTTTGCGGGTAGTGGATGTGCAGATCGACAAAGCCGGGCGCGATGCACAGGCCAGGCCAGGGGGTGGTGGGCAGGTCGGGGTATTGGGCGCTGAGCGTGGCAAAGGGGCCTATCGCCACAATGCGCACCACACCATCGGCACTGCGACCAGTGACCAGCAGGCCATCTTGCTCATGCTGGGCCAGGGCTTGCTCGGATTGGGGAAACCACAGCAGGCCAGCGCGCCAGCCTTTCAGATCAGTCCATTCGGGGAGACGAGAAAAATTCATGGCGCAAGGATAGCGCCAAGCACGCGTTCGGGCGTGGCGGGGGTGTTCAGTTGAATCGGTGCCTGACCCGGGCGGGCTGCAGCGATGGCATCGCGCAGCGCTTCATACACACTGATGGCCAGCATGAAGGGCGGCTCACCCACGGCTTTGCTGCCGCCCACGTTGTCTTCGCGGTTGGGCTCGTGCCACAGCTTGATCTTCAATTGCAGTGGCATGTCTGCCGCGGTGGGGATCTTGTAGGTGCTGGCGCCCTTGGTGAGCAGTTCACCCTGGGCGTTCCAGACCAGCTCTTCGGTGGTGAGCCAGCCCAGACCTTGCGCAAAGCCGCCTTCGATCTGGCCTATGTCGATTTCGGTGTGCAGCGAATGCCCCACGTCATGCAGGATGTCCGTGCGCAGCAGGCGGTATTCCCCTGTGAGGGTGTCGATGGCCACTTCGCTGCACGCTGCGCCATAGGCAAAGTAATGAAAAGGTCGACCGGTGAGCGTGGTGCGGTCGTAGTGGATTTTGGGTGTGGCATAAAAACCATCACTCCACAGTTGAACGCGCTGGCCGTAGGCGTATTGCACGGCTTCGGTGAAGCTGCGCTGGCGCACTGGACTGGTGACCTGGCCTTGGCGAAAAACCACCGCATCGGCGTTGCAGCCGTCGGCTTGGGCGATGCACGTGGCGATGTTGCGGCGCACTTGCAGCGCTGCTATTTCTGCGGCGCGGCCATTCAGGTCGGTGCCGCTGGAGGCCGCTGTGGCACTGGCATTGGCCACCTGATCCGTGTCGCTGGCGCTGGCATGCACTTGGGCTGCAGGCAGGCCCAGCACCTGAGCCACCAGGCTGCAGACCTTGGTGTGCAGGCCCTGGCCCATTTCTGTGCCGCCGTGGTTCACGCGCACGCTGCCATCTGTGTACACCGAGACCACTGCACCGGCCTGGTTGAATTGCGTGGCGGTGAAGCTGATACCGAACTTGACCGGCGTGAGGGCCAGGCCTTTTTTCAAAACGCTGTGCGTCTCGTTCCATTCGCGCAGGCTTTGGCGGCGTGTCCGGTAGTCACAGTCGTTGGCCAGTTGCTGCAATAGAGGTTGCAAGATGTTGTCTTCCACCTTCATGCCGTAGGGCGTGGTGTCACGCTCGCCCACGCCATACAGATTGGCGAGACGCACATCCAGCGCGTCCAAGTCCAGCTGCCGGGCGATGTCGCCCATGATGGTTTCGATCAGCAGCACACCCTGTGGTCCGCCAAAGCCGCGAAAAGCCGTATGGCTCTGGGTATGGGTTTTGCAGCGGTGCGAGGTGATGCGCAGGTCGTTCAGGTAATAGGCGTTGTCGGTGTGGAATATGGCCCGATCGGCCACCGGGCCGCTCAGGTCGGCGCTGTGGCCGCAGTGCACCAGTTGCACTGAATCCAGTCCCTGCACGCGGCCTTGGTCGTCAAAGCCCACCTGCCAATCGTGACTGAAAGGGTGGCGTTTGCCCGTGATCACAATGTCGTCGCCACGGTCGAGTCGCATTTTGACGGGACGCCCGAACTTGTGCGCCGCCAGCGCCGCCCACACAGCCAGGTGCCCGGCCTGGGTTTCTTTGCCGCCAAAGCCCCCGCCCATGCGGCGGCACACCACGCGCACTTGCGACAGGGGGATGTGCAGCGCATGCGCCACCCAGTGCTGCACCTCGCCGGGATGCTGCGTGCCGCTGTGGATCAGCCAGTGGCCGTTGTCTTGCGGAATCGCGTAGGCAATCTGGCTTTCCAGATAAAAGTGTTCTTGCCCGCCGATCTCCAGGGAGCCTTGCAATTGGTGCGGTGCGGCGCTCAAGGCCGCCGCGGCGTCACCGCGCTGCACCGTGACTTGGGGCAACACAAAGCTGCCCGCGTGCATCGCATCGCGGGCATGCAGCAAGGGCGCTTCGCTGTGGGCTTGCAGTTGCATCTGGCGCGCCGCTTGCCTCGTCTGAATGTGGCTGTGGCCGACCACCAGGCCCATGACCTGGCCTACATGCATGAGTTGCGGGCCCGCAAAAATCTGTTCGTCGTGCACAAAGGTGGCCAGCAGGCTTTCGCCGGGAATGTCATTCGCTGTCACCACCCCGATCACCCCGGGGGCCGCCAGCACAGGCGCCAAATCAAGACTCAGCAATTGGGCGTTGGCCTTGGGGCTCATCAAGGGGGCGGCGTGCAGCGTGCCTTCGATCAATGGCATGTCATCGATGTAGGTGGCGCGACCTTGTACTTGCGCATGTGCGCTTTCATGAAAGCGAGGGCGGCTGTCCCCCGTGGAGTGGGCGGTGGTTGTCATGCGAGGTCCTCCAGCCGTACGCCGCTGTGGCCCGTGCTCTCCAGCCATGCGCGCTGCAGCAACTGGCCCAGCAGTTGGCGGCGGTAGTGGGCACTGGCGCGCAAATCGCTTAGCGGTGAAAACTCTTGTTCAATAGCGGCTTGGGCGTGTTGCAAACTGTCTTCGTTCCATTCTTGGCCGACCAAAGCGGCCTCGGTCTGCACCGCGCGTGCGGGCGTGGCGGCCACACCGCCTGCGCCGATGCGTGCGGCGGTGATGCGTCCTTCATCCATGTGCAACTGCATCGCCAGACACACGGCAGAGATGTCGTCTTCCATGCGCTTGGAGACTTTGTAAGCGCCCAGCCACTCGCCTGGCTTGGGGCGAGGCACCACGATCCAGCACAGCACTTCGTCTGCCGCCAACAGGCTTTGTCGATAGCCGGTGTAGAACCTGTCGAGCGGCACATGGCGGTGCACGATGTGGCCAAGGCCTCGGCGTTTTCGCCAAGCCATCAGCACCACCTGTGCACCCAGCGCGATCAAGAGCGGCATGCTGTCGCCGATGGGCGAGCCATTGGCGACATTGCCGCCCATCGTGCCCGACTGGCGCACGGGCCAGCCTGCAAAGCGTTCGCCAAAAGGGGCGATCACGGGGCGGTCACGGGCCA
Source organism: uncultured Burkholderiales bacterium (assembly GCA_903916355.1). Classification (GTDB taxonomy): domain Bacteria; phylum Pseudomonadota; class Gammaproteobacteria; order Burkholderiales; family Burkholderiaceae_C; genus Limnohabitans_A. The sequence goes on from CAIWWN010000277.1 coordinate 11,933, forward strand.
GGGCTTCAAAAGCGTCTTGCAGATTCACCGCCGCGCCGATGGCGATGTGGTGCGGGTAGTGCTCGACACGCCGCAGCTCGGCCACGCGGGACAGGTCGATGATTTGTGGCATGCGGCGCAGACCCTGGGTGAGCCACAACCCGGCATCGGTGGCGCCGGCGATCAACTGGGCCTGGGGGTGGTGGGCACGCGCTTGCAGCAAGGCCGCTAAGTTGGTGGGCAACAGGTAGTCTGGGTTGGTGCGCGTTGTGGCCGCCAGTGCTTGCAGCGCCGACACAATGGGGGCTTCATCCACCGCGTGTGCTGGCTGGCGCTGCATCTGGCAGGCCGCTTGCACGATGGGACGGTAACCGGTGCAGCGGCACAAGTTGCCTGACACGGCTTGTTGTGCGGCGTGGGTGTCGACCTTGTGACCCTGGGCCACGCTGCGCTGGTAAAGGGCAAACAGGCTCATGACAAAACCGGGGGTGCAAAAGCCGCATTGCGAGCCGTGACACTCGACCATGGCCTGTTGCACCGGGTGCAGTGCGCCGTTGCTTTGCGCAAGATCAGCCACCGTCCAAAGCGCCATGCCATCGATCGCGTGGGCAGGCTTGATGCAGCTGTTGACGGCGCGGTAGCGCAAGGTCCCGTCGACCGTCTCGGCCAGCACCACCGTGCAGGCACCGCAGTCGCCTGCCGCGCAACCTTCTTTGGTGGCCGTGAGGCGCAGGTCTTCGCGCAGCAGGTCCAGCAGAGTTCGGTCTGGTGGTACATTGCTCAGATTCATCACTTGACCTCGGTGCCAGAAGCGCAAAGCACGGGTCGCAAGCGGTACAGATTTCAGAGGGGAGACGAGCGTTTTTGACATGGCTAATGTGTTCTCAGGGTCGAATGATCCTAGGGCAAACCCGGAGTTCACTCATGGGCTGATGGCCATAACGCTTATCTGAAAATGAATATGAAGCAGCCGCATCTTTTCGACAAGATCGACCTTCAACTTATTCGGACCCTACATACCTTGTTGATCGAACGCAGTGTTTCCAAAACCGCCATGCGACTGGGCCAACAGCAGCCCGCCGTGTCAGTGGCGCTCAAACGCCTGCGCGAGTTGACAGGCGATCCGATTTTGGTGCGCGCAGGCACCGGCATGGTGCCCACCGATGTGGGTCTGCAGATGTTGGGGCCGGTCACGCAAATTTTGCAAGCGGCTGAAGGCCTGTTTTCTCCAACCCGTGATTTTGAACCTGCACTGGCGTGCGAAACTTTTCGCATTGCGGCCAGTGACACCCTGGATCCTTTGTTCCTGCCCAGCGTCATGGCGCGCGTCAAGTCCTTGGCGCCGGGTTGTCGGGTCGAGGTTCATGCCTTGTCGGGTCATGTTCAATATGCGGCCGATCTGGCGCAGGGCCTCATCGATGTGGTGATCGGCAACTGGGCCCAGCCCAGCCAAGAGCTGCACCGTGCACAGTTGTTTGAGGACGAGATCATGTGCCTCGTGAGTCAAAAACACCCGGCGGTGCGTCGCGGCTGGACGCAAGAAGACTGGCTGGCCTGCGAGCACATTGCCCCCACCCCGGCCTACCCCGGTTGGCGCGGAGTGATCGACGAGCATCTGGATCGGTTATCGCTGGTACGTAACATCACGGCGCGCTGTGCCCATTTTGGCCTGATGCCACGCATGGTGGCATCGAGCTTGCTTGTTTTGACCACGGGCCGCCAGTATTGCCAAAGGTTTTTGCAAGGCGCTGAATCGCACCGTGGCTTGGCTCTTTTGCCTTGTCCGGTTGATTTTCCGAAGATGGTTTATTACCAGCTTTGGCATGAGCGCAGCCATGCTTCTGCCGCTGCCAAATGGCTGCGCGAACAGGTCAAAATCAGTGCTTCTCAATTGCCTCATCCCCAGAGTTTGAATTTGACATGACCACACCCCTTTTGTCTTTGCAAGGCATCACCAAGCGTTATCCGGGCGTGGTGGCAAACCAGGACATCTCGCTGACCTTGATGCCCGGTCAGGCCCATGCCGTCTTGGGTGAGAACGGCGCGGGTAAATCCACGCTGATGAAAATCATCTATGGCGCAGTCAAGCCCGATGAGGGTGTGGTGCATTACAAAGGCCAGCCGGTGCACATCCGCAATCCTCAGCAGGCGCGGGCTTTGGGCATCAGCATGGTGTTCCAGCATTTCAGCCTGTTTGACACCTTGACCGTGGCCGAAAACGTGTGGCTGGGTTTGGACAAAAGCCTGCAACTGGCCGAGGTGACGCAGCGCATCTCCGCCAAGGCGGCTGAGTATGGTTTGGACATCGACCCGGCCCGCCCGGTGCACACCTTGAGTGTGGGCGAAATGCAGCGGGTGGAAATCATCCGCGCTTTGCTGACCCAGCCGCAATTGCTGATCTTGGACGAGCCGACTTCGGTGCTGACGCCGCAGGCGGTGGAAAAATTGTTTGTGGTGCTGAAAAAGCTGGTGAGCGAAGGCTGCAGCCTGCTCTACATCAGCCACAAGCTGCACGAAATTCGCGAGCTGTGTACCGCCTGCACCGTGCTGCGCGGTGGACGGGTGACCGGCGTGTGTGATCCGCGTGAAGAATCCAACGCCTCGCTCAGTCGCTTGATGATTGGCGCCGAGCCGCCCGCGCTGGAGTACCGTGCCAGCCAACCGGGCGCCGTGGTGCTGGCGGTGAACGACCTGAGCTTGGCCAGTGATGATCCGTTTGGCATGGATTTGTCGCACCTGAATATGCAGGTGCGCGCGGGCGAAGTCGTGGGCATCGCCGGTGTCTCGGGCAACGGCCAGCGTGAGTTGATGTACGCGCTGTCGGGCGAAGACACGCGCGCCGATGCGGCGGCGATTCACATTCAAGGCCAATCGGCCGCGCAACTGGGCCCGCAAGCGCGGCGCAACTTGGGCCTGCACTTTGTGCCTGAAGAACGCTTGGGCCGTGGCGCTGTGCCCAGCCTGAGCTTGGCGCACAACATGCTGCTCACGCGCCAAGAGGCGGTGCATGGCAGCGGCTGGATCGACATGCCGCAGTTGCAGCGCCAAGCGCAGGGCGTGATCGAGCGCTTCAAGGTCAAAGCCGCAGGGCCGCAGGCCACGGCCAAATCGCTGTCTGGCGGCAATTTGCAAAAATTCATTGTGGGGCGCGAGATCGAAGCACGGCCCCGTTTGTTCATTGTCTCGCAGCCGACCTGGGGCGTGGACGTGGGTGCGGCGGCGCAAATTCGCGGCGAGATTTTGGCCCTGCGCGACGCCGGTTGCGCGGTGCTGGTGGTCAGCGAGGAGTTGGAAGAGTTGTTTGAAATTTCAGATCGCTTGCACGTCATGGCCAAAGGTGAACTCTCACCGTCCATTGACCGCGCCCAAGCCACCGTGGCGCAAATTGGTGAATGGATGAGTGGCCTGTGGCCCACCCCTGCCCAGGAAGGCCGTCATGCTCAAGCTTGAAGCGCGGCCCGAAGCCTCGAAATTTTGGAGCATGGCATCGCCCTTGCTGGCTTTGTTCTTGACCGTGCTGGTCGGCGTGGCGCTGTTCATGGCGCTGGGCAAAGACCCGGTGCGCGGTTTGCAAATGTTCTTTTGGGAGCCGGTCAAGTCGGCTTATGCCCTGGGCGAGTTGATGGTCAAAGCCACGCCGCTCTTGGTGATCGCCTTGGGCTTGGGCGTGTGCTACCGCTCCAATGTCTGGAACATCGGCGCTGAAGGGCAGTTCGTCATGGGCGCGGTGGCCGCAGGCGGTGTGGCGCTGTTGGCCGATGCCACGATCGGGCGCTGGATCGTGGTGGCGATTGTGCTGGCCGGGGTGCTGGGCGGCATGGCTTGGGCCGGCTTGGTGGCGCTGCTGCGCGACCGCTTCAATGCGAATGAAATTTTGGTCAGCTTGATGTTGGTGTATGTAGCCGACATGGTGCTCAGCTACTTGGTCTACGGCCCTTGGAAGGATCCGGCGGGCTACAACTTTCCGCAGAGCAAAACCTTTGCGGCCGTGACGCAAATCCCGCGTCTCATGACCGGCTCGCGCGTCAGCGTGGGGCTGCTGGTGGCACTGGCTGGGGTGGCGTTGATGTGGGTCTTCTTGTTCCGCACCCGCGCCGGTTTTGCCCAGCAAGTCGGTGGTTTGGCGCCAGCCGCGGCGCGCTATGCCGGTTTTTCTTCCCGCAAAGCGTTGTGGGTGGCGCTGCTGGTCTCAGGCGGTGCGGCCGGGCTGGCCGGTGCGTTGGAGGTGGCCGGGCCCATCGGCCAACTCACACCGCATGTGCCTGCAGGCTATGGTTTTGCGGCGATCATCGTGGCCTATGTGGGGCGCTTGCATCCAGTGGGCATGGTGTTTTCTGCGGTGCTGATGAGCATGTTCTACATCGGCGGTGAGTTGGCGCAGTCGCGCTTGGGGCTGCCCAAGTCCATCACTGGCGTGTTCCAAGGTTTGTTGTTGTTCAGTTTGCTGGCGTGTGACACGCTGGTGGCGTATCGCCTGCGTTGGCTGAAGGGGGCGTGATGGAGTCTTATGCACTGTTGATTGCCGCCACGTTGAATGCGGGTACCGTGCTGGCGCTGGCGGCTTTGGGTTTGCTCATCAATGAAAAAGCGGGCATCGTGAATCTGGGCGCCGAGGGCATGATGCTGTGCGCCGCCATTGCCGGCTTTGCCACGGTGGTCCACACCGGCAGCGATGTGCTCGGTTTTGCGGCGGGTATGGCTGTGGGGGCGGTGATGGCCGGGCTGTTTGGTCTGCTGGTCATTTGGCTGGGCACCAACCAATACGCCACCGGCTTGGCACTGAGTTTGTTTGGCGTAGGTTTTTCGGCCTTTGTCGGCATTGGCTATGTACAAGAAAAATTACCGGCCCGTGCGCAATTTGAAGTGCCATGGTTGGGCGACATCCCGCTGATCGGGCCGGCCTTGTTTCGCCAGCATCCGCTGGTTTATGGTGCCATGGCTTTCGCGTTGGCACTGATTTGGTTCTTGTACCGTACCCGCACCGGTCTGGTGCTGCGCTCGGTGGGCGAGTCACCCGAGTCGGCCCATGCCCTGGGTTACAACGTGCGCCGCATCCGTTTGGTGGCCGTGGTGACGGGCGGCGCGCTGTGCGGCCTGGCGGGCGCTTACATCTCGGTCATCTATACGCCGCTGTGGGTGGAGGGCATGGTGGCCGGCTAAGGCTGGATCGCCCTGGCCTTGACCACTTTTGCCACCTGGCGTCCGGCACGGGTTTTGCTCGGTGCTTACTTGTTTGGCGGCGTCACCATGCTGCAATTCCATTTGCAAGGCGCAGGGGTGGATGTGCCCAGCCAGTTGCTCACGGCCCTGCCGTATGTCGCCACCATCGTGGTGCTGGCACTGATTTCGCGTAATCCGACTTGGATTCGCATCAATATGCCGGCGTCATTAGGTAAACCCTTTCATCCGGGTTCATAATATTTGTTTTGCCGTTTTCTTGTTTTTTTCGTGTGCCACCCTGTTCATTCTTAAAGGAATTTTCATGACAGACTTGACCAAGCGTTCGATTTTTAAAACTGTGGCTTTGTCCGCTGTGGCTGCTGCCGCTGCGCTGACTTTGCTGGGCTGCGGTAAAAAAGAAGAGGCGCCTAAAGCCGAAGCTCCTGCTGCCAAAGTGGAGCCTTTGAAAGTGGCGTTTGCCTATGTCGGCCCCGTGGGCGATGGCGGTTGGACCTTCGCACACGACAACGCGCGCAAGGCGGTAGAAAAAGAATTCGGCGACAAGATCGTCACCAGCTTTGTCGAGAAAGTGCCAGAAAGCGCTGACGCTGAGCGTGTCTTTCGTGACATGGCTGGCCAAGGCAACAAGCTGATCTTTGGCACCACCTTCGGTTACATGGAGCCGATGCTCAAAGTGGCCGCTGACATCAAGGACGTGAAGTTTGAACATGCCACCGGTTACAAAACCGCTGACAACCTGCGCACGTACGACAGCCGCACCTACGAAGGCGCTTACATGGCTGGCGTGATCGCTGGCAAGATGACCAAATCCAACACCTTGGGTGTGGTGGCTTCTGTGCCAATTCCTGAAGTGATCCGCAACATCAACAGCTTCACCATGGGCGCGCAATCGGTGAACCCGAAAGTCAAGACCAAAGTGGTGTGGGTCAATGAGTGGTTCAACCCACCGAAAGAAACCGAAGCGGCAACCGCTTTGATCAACGGCGGCGCTGACGTCTTGATGCAAAACACCGACTCGCCTGCCGTGTTGCAGACCGCCGAAAAAATGGGCAAGCGTGCCTTCGGTTGGGACTCTGACATGACCGCTTACGGCCCCAAGGCGCACTTGGGTTCTGCGGTGATCAACTGGGCGCCTTACTACATCAAAGCCGTGGGTGAAGCCCTGGAAGGCAAGTGGGCGACGGGCCAAAGCTGGTGGGGCGTGAAAGAAGGCGCGATTGACATGGTGTCGGTGGCCGCTGACGTGCCCGAAGACGCCAAGAAGAAATTGGACGAAGTCAAAGCCGGTCTGAAAGACGGCAGCTTCAGCATCTGGAAAGGCCCGATCATGGGTCAGAACGGCAAAGAAGTGCTGGCCAAGGACGCGGTGGCCGATGACAAGTTCCTGGGCGGCATCATGTTCTACGTCAAAGGCGTGGAAGGCAAGATCCCTGGTGGCAAATAAGCCACTGATTTGACGGCTTCACCGCTGTCGCGTGTCTCCAAAAAGGCTGCCTTCGGGCGGCCTTTTTGCTTCCTGCCGGGCGTAATATAGGGTCTCTTAAAGGAAGAATGACATGTTCAAAGTTCACGCGGTCGCACCTGATCGACTCAATGCGTTGCTCAAAGCCATGCCCAAGGCCGAGTTGCACATTCACATTGAGGGCTCCCTCGAGCCGGAGCTTATCTTTGCCCTGGCCCAACGCAATGGCGTGCATTTGCCTTATGCCGATGTGGCGGCGATGCGAGCAGCTTATGCCTTCACCGATTTGCAAAGCTTTTTGGACTTGTACTACGCTGGGGCCAGTGTCTTGATGCACGAGCAAGACTTCTACGACATGGCCTGGTCTTATTTTCAAAAAGCCGCAGCCGACCACGTGGTGCGCGCCGAATTGTTTTTTGACCCGCAAACGCATACCGCGCGGGGCGTCCCGATGGCTGCGGTGATGGAAGGTCTGAGCCGCGCCTGCCGCGACGCGCAGACGCGATTGAACATCAGCGCCGATTTGATTTTGTGCTTTTTGCGCCATCTGCCCGAGGCGGATGCGCTGGCCACCCTGGAGGCGGCACTGCCTTGGCGTGCGCACTTCATTGGCGTGGGGCTGGACTCGAGCGAGGTGGGTAACCCGCCAGAAAATTTCAGCCGCGTGTTTGCCAAGGCGCGTGCGTTGGGCCTGCATGTCGTGGCCCATGCGGGCGAGGAGGGGCCACCGGCCTATATCTGGAGCGCGCTCAAGGACTTGCAAGTCGAGCGCATCGACCATGGCGTGCAGGCGATTCACGATGCTGAACTGATGGCTTATTTGGCCCAACACCAAACGCCTTTGACGGTGTGCCCTTTGTCGAATCTCAAGCTGTGCGTCTTTGACAAACTGAGCGATCACACGCTGGGCCAGATGTTGGACGCTGGGCTGTGCGTGACGATCAATTCCGACGACCCGGCCTATTTTGGCGGCTACCTCAATGACAACTACGTGCAGACTTTCGCCGCCTTGCATCTGGGTGCGCAGAGCGCCTACAAATTTGCTGCCAATAGCATCGAGGCGAGCTTTGCCACGCTAGAACAAAAACACCACTGGATGCATGAACTCAAGCAATGCTTTCAGGGATTTTCAGAGCAGGACTGAGCGCTGGAATTTATACGTTTTTGGCAGAATGACCTGCCAGTACTGGGGAGTACACCCGTAGGAATCAGCGTGACCAAGAATTGTCTCGCCATATCAATCTATGGGTTGTGACGCTCAAGCAGGACCGATGGGGCATAGCGCTTCGATCCTACTGAAAATACTGTCTCGTTTCGGCTTTATGTGACCAATTTTTTAAAATATGCCAGAATGTGGTCACATTTTGGAGTGTTTATGCAAGTCTCGATTCGCGAACTCAAAGCCAATCCATCGCACGCTATCGCGTTGATGCTGCGAGGTGAGCGGGTTGAAATTACTTCACACCGTAAAGTCGTTGCTGAGTTGGTGCGTCCCGTCAAAGGGAACGGGGAGATTGAAAAATTGTCTGATGATCAAGCCATGGCCAATTTAGTGAGTGCCGGTTTGGTCGCGCAAGAGGCGGTTTTGCCTTTGAAGCTGGGCAAACCGCTTCGTTTTGAAACCGGTTCCGACCCCCAAAGTATGAGCGACTTGGTCATTGCCGCGCGGGGCCCGAGGTGATTGTGTTTTGCGACACCTCGGCTCTCATGAAGTTGTATGCCGCCGAGGCCCACAGCGAGTGGACAAGAGCACAGGTGATGCGTGCCAGTCATTGTGTGGTCAGTCAAATTACTTGGGTTGAAATGTGCGCTGCATTCGGCTTGAAAGAGCGAACGAATCAAGTCTCGGCCACAGACTGCAAATTGGCTTTAAAGCGTTTACATGCCGAATGGCCTGCGTTGACGCGCATGGGTTTGGATGCGCCACTGCTGACACAAGCGGGTGAACTGGCATTGCAATGGGGCTTGCGCGCCTATGACAGTTTGCAGTTGGCTACCGCCGGACTGGCCCATGCGCAGTTAGGTAAACAGATGGTGTTTCTTTGCTTTGACAAAAAGCTCCAATTGGCAGCGCAGGAGATGGGGTTAACCATCGCCGATCCATCCACCGGCAATCCCGCATCCGAATCTATTTAACGGACTGTTGTTCAGCCGTCTTTTTGCCCGCACCGGCGTAGTCGCCCGCATACACATGTAAAAATTGGGCGGGGTCAATGTACTTGCGCAGTGCGGCGTTGACCTCGGTCGGCGTGGTTTTTTCGATGCGTGCATCCATCTGTTCGGTGAACACCATGGTGCGACCCGTGGCCAGTTGCCCCACCAGACCGGCGGCCAGCGCCGGGTCTTGGGCGCGGGCAATTTTGCGTTCTTCTTGCAATGATTTTTTGGCGTCCAGTAGCTCTTGCTCGGTCACGCCCTCTTGCACAAAACGCGTCAGTTCTTCACGCACGCTCGCTTTGAGTTTGTCTAGATTTTGCGGTGCGTAAATCGCATACAACTTGAGCATGCCCACCGCTTCGAATGAACTGGCGGACAAGGCGCTGCCTGCGCCGTAGCTGATGCCTTCTTTTTGGCGCAGACGGTCAAATAAGCGCGATTTCACGCCGCCGCCCAGCACGGCGTTGGCCAGCACCATGGCCACGTAGTCGGGCATGTCGTCTTTCAAGGTCAGAGGCAAGGCCGCCAGGTAAAAGGCGTTGGCTTTATCGGGCGCTTGCAGCGTGGTCTCGCCAGGTTTGGCGCTGCGCGGCAAGCTGACCAGGCGCTGGTAGGCGGCCTTGCTTTTCCAGTTGCCAAACAAGTTCTGCATTTGGGTTTGCACGGCTGCAGCGTCAAAGTCGCCGATCAGCGCAAACTCGCCATGGTCTGCGCCGTAGAACTGCGCATGAAAGCGTTTGAGCTCGTCCAGCTTGGCTGCTTTCAAGCGCGCGGTCAACTCGTCAAAAGTCTGGGCCGCACGCACATCGCCAGGGCGGTACGCGTCCATGGCTTTGCCGACTGCCTGTGAGCCCATGCCTTGCGGTTCGTTGCGCTGGTTGTCGATTTGCGCCAGGTTTTCTTTGATCACCATGTCGAATTCATTTGCTGCAAAAGCCGGGCTGCGCAGCGCGTCGCGTACCAGTTGCAAGACCTCGGGCAGGTGCTTGCGCAGGGTGTCAAAGCGCACCGTCACGGTTTGCCCGGCTGCGGAGATGCTCAGCTGGGTTTTGAGTTCATCCAGTTTTGTGCTCAGGTCCGAGCGGTTCAGGGTCGTGGTGCCGCGCAGCAGCATATCGCCCACCAGGTCGGCGGTGACCGCTTGGCCGAACAGGTTTTTCTCGTCACCCAGGTTCAGGCGCAGCGTGCCACTGACGGTTTCGCCGCGGGTCTTTTTCGAGATCAAGGCCAGCTTCATGCCACCGGGTAAGGTGGCGCGCAGGGTGCGCTTTTCAATGGCCGCAGGCGTGACGTCAAAGTTCTCGCCCGCACTTACAGCGGCGCGGCCGCTGTAGCCTTGCACCAACTCGGCCACGTTCACCGGCTTGGGTGCGGTGATGCGGTCCGGCGAGGGAGTGGGTACAAACTGGCCGAAGGTGCGGTTGCTTTCTTTGAAATAGTTTTGCGCCACGCGTTGCACGTCTTGGATCGTCAGCGCTTCGATGCGGTCGCGGTTCAAAAAGAACAAACGCCAGTCGCCATTGGCCATGGACTCGGACAATTGCACGGCCAGCTTTTCCGGGTCGTTCAAGGTCTTGTCGATCTCGCTCAGCAGCGCGGCTTTGGCGCGTCGCAACTCGGTCTCGGTGACTGGCGCTTTGGCCATGTGTTCCAACACGTCGATCAAGCCCTTGCGCGCATCGGCCAGTTTGTGTGTGAGGTTCAGCTCGGCCATGAACAGCACATAGCTGGTCTCGGCCAGCTCAAAATTCCAGGGGCTGATGGACACGGCTTTTTTGCCTTGCACCAAATTTTTGTGCAGGCGGCCGTTGGGCGTGCCGGCCAAGATTTCGCTCAAAGCCGCGATGGCCGCAGCATCGGGGTGGCTGCCTGCGGCGGTGTGGTACAGCACGCCGGCCAGCTGGGTGTCACCCACTCGGCGCACGGTCACTTCACGCGGGCCGTCTTGCACCGGGTCTTGGGTGTAGGTGATGGGCAAGGTGCGCGCAGGGCGGGGGATGGCGCCGTACACCCGCTCAATCATCGCCAGGGTCGCCGCTTCGTCCAATTTGCCGGCCACCAACAACACGGCATTGTCGGGCTGGTAGTACAGGCGGTAGAAGGCTTGCAGGTTGGCGATCTGCACGTTCTCCACGTCGGTGCGCGCACCGATGGTGCTCTTGCCGTAGTTGTGCCAATCGAAGGCGGTGGACGCCATGCGCTGCCACAAGGATTGGGCGGGGTTGTTTTCGCCGGACTCCATTTCGTTGCGCACCACTGAAAACTCGGTGTCCAAGTCTTTGCGCGCGATCAGGCTGTTGACCATACGGTCGGCCTCCATTTCCAACGCCCACTTCAGGTTGTCGTCGTTGGCTGGAAAGGTCTCAAAGTAATTGGTGCGGTCGTAAAACGTGGTGCCATTGAAGTGCATGCCGCGCTTACCCAACTCTTGCATCAGGTTGCCACGCGTGGGCGTGCCCTTGAACACCATGTGCTCCAGCAAATGCGCCATGCCGGTTTCGCCATAGTTTTCATGGCGACTGCCCACCAGGTAGGTGATGTTGACGGTGGTGGTTGGTTTGGACGCATCCGGCGCCAGCAGCACGCGAAGGCCGTTGGCCAAGCGGTATTCCGTGATGCCTTCGACCTGGGTAATGCGTTGGGCGGCGCCGCTGGCAGGGGGCGCCGCAGGTGCCGAAGAGGGCGCGGCAGAGGCTTGCGCCCAGGCGCCTGCTGGCAGGCCGATGGCGGCGGAAAGACTCAACACAACAAGGGCGAACACGCGCATACACATACTCTCGATTATTCAACGTGGCGCATTTATACACCGGCCCAATGTCGCTTTAATGCATGACCACACAAAGCCAGGGCGGTGTGGGCTTCATCGATCACACGGCCCATGGTGATGAAGCCATGGATCTGCCGCTCAAAGCAGACGTATTGCGTACGTACGCCGGCTTGCGACAAGGCGTCTGCATACTGCAGGCCTTCATCGCGCAACGGATCGAACCCTGCGGTCATCACCAAGGCGGCAGGCAAGTCGGCATGGGATGCGGCCAGCAACGGCGAAGCGCGCCAGTCGTCGGCATGGCTGTCTTGGCTGAGGTAGTTGGCGGTGTACCAGCGCATGGAATCTTGCGTGAGCATGTAGCCTTGGCCGTTGCGGTGGTACGAATCTGTATCGGGTCGCATGTTGACGGCCGGGTAAATCAACAGTTGAAACGCCGGCTGCGCACTTTGGCCGCGCAGGCCCAGGCACAGGGCCGCGGCAATGTTGCCGCCAGCGCTGTCACCGCCCACGGCAATGCGCGCAGGGTCGATGTGCAGCGTGGTGGCTTGGGCCGTCAGCCATTCAAAGGCGGCCAGGGCGTCGTCATAAGCGGCCGGAAACGGCGCTTCAGGCCCAAGACGGTAGTCGACTGAAAACACCGCGCTGCCAGAGGCATTGCACAGACTGCGACAGACCGCATCGTGGGTGTCCACGTCGCCCACCGTCCAGCCGCCGCCGTGAAAGAACAACAGGGCGGGCAGGGCGGCATCGGCTGTAGACCCGAAGGGCCGGTATTCGCGCACGGTCATCGACGCGCCGCTGTGCACCACCACGTGGTCGTGGGTGTGCGCAACGGCTTCGCCTTCGGGCTGACTCAAAGCGCGGCGCTGCAAATAGGCCGCTCGTGCGGCAGGGGCGGTCAGGGTGTGGACCGGTTGCACGCCGTTGTCGGCCATGAGTTGCAGGAATTGACGGGCTTGGGGGTCGAGCATGACAAGTCTCCATAGGGGTGTTGATTTTTCACTTTCATACACGCGCCGGGTACAGCCTGTCATGTCTGTACAATACCCCCAAGGCCCGCGCTCCGGCGGGCCTTGCTTTTGATTCACCCGGAGCCATGTAGAGGACTACCATGTACAAAAACCTCGCAGCCGCCATCGCGGCCGCCTGCTTTTCTTCGCTTTCTCCCCTTGTTTCTTCCACGGCCCATGCCGAGCCGCTCAAAGCGGGCTTTGTGTATGTCTCGCCCATCACCGAAGCCGGTTGGACGCGGCAACACGAAGAAGGCCGCAAAGCCGTGGACAAGGCCTTGGGCGCCACGGTCAAAACCACCTTTGTCGAGAACGTGGCCGAGGGTGCAGACGCTGAGCGCGTGATTCGCGACCTGGCGCGCGAGGGTCACAAAATCATCTTCACGCCCAGCTTTGGCTATATGGAACCCACGCTCAAAGTGGCGCAAGAGTTTCCGGATGTGAAGTTCGAATCCATCACCGGTTACAAAACCGCGCCGAACGTGGCCGCGGCCAATGCGCGTTACTACGAAGGCCGCTACCTGGCGGGCGTGGCGGCAGGCCGCATGACGCGTACAAATCTGGCGGGTTATGTGGCGGGCTTTGCTATCCCTGAAGTCTTGCAAGGCATCAATGCGTTTGCTTTGGGCATGCGTTCGGTCAACCCGCGCGCGCAGGTCAAAGTGGTGTGGCTGAACCTGTGGTTCGACCCGAGCAAAGAGCGTGAAGCGGCCATGACGCTGTTCAACCAAAACGTGGATGTGATCGCTTTTCACACCGGCTCCACGGCGGTGATGGCGGCGGCGCAAGAGCGCGGCAAGATGGCGGTGGCCTACCACTCCGACATGCGCAAAGTGGCGCCCGATGCGCAAATCATTGCGGTGACCCATGAGTGGGGGGCTTACTACACCGCCCGCGTCAAGGCTGTGCAGCAAGGCCAGTGGCAAAGCGGCAATGTGTGGGGCGGCGTGAAAGAGGGCATGGTGCGCGTCGGCGACTTTGGCCCCAAGGTGCCCAAGACCGTGCAAGCCGAGGTGCTGGCCAAACAAAAAGACGTGGCCAGCGGCAAGCTACAACCGTTTGCCGGGCCGATCACCGACAACGAAGGCAAGCTGGTGGTGCCCGCCGGTCAGATGTTGAACGATGCGCAAATTTTGTCGATGAACTATTTGGTCGCCGGCGTGCAGGGCAAGGTCACCCAATAAGACTTCGGTGCAGCGGCTAGGCTGGCTTTAGCCGACACACCCTTGAAAATTCGAGTTGCAAATCAGAAATAATGAGCCTAAGATGTTGCATGTAACAAATTGGGGCGATGCGATGGCAACGACAAATGTGAATGCACGAGTTCAAAGACACCGCGATGCGTTGCGCATGGCAGGCCTTCGACCGGTTCAAATTTGGGTACCTGACACGCGACGACCAGACTTTCTGCAGGAATGCCAACGACAGTCTCAACTTGTCATCCAAAGTGACATGGCTGATACCGGTATGCAGCACTTTATGGACGGCGTCTTGGCAGAGGTAGACGGCTGGACGGAATGAAGCGTGGTGACTTAGTGACCATCGTTGTACAAGGCGACTTTGGCAAACCCAGACCCGCCTTGGTGATTCAAGCAGACCACTTTGACAAGCACGCCACTGTGACGGTGTTACCGGTGACAAGCACGCTTGTTGCTGCTCCGTTGCTGCGTATCACCGTTTCGCCCAGCGCCGAAAATGGCCTGCAGAAGCCTTCACAAGTGATGGTCGACAAGGCCGTGACGGTGAAGCACGATAAGGTGGGGCAAGCCTTCGGACGCATCAATGCAGAAACTTTGGTGGAGATTGAACGTTGCTTGGCCGTGTTCTTGGGAATCGCTAAGTGAAGTGTTTTCCACATGTCTTAAGACAAGTGTTTGTTGGCCAGTTCGAAACGGCACTGAACATGCCACTTTTTCGGGCTGACTGAAAATGTCCCGAAACGGCTTTTTGACTTGGTGGGTCAAGTGACTCAACTGTCGCGAAGCCGTTCGGGGGGCATCTGGAAATCGAGTGGTTTTCTCCGAAGAAGTCTTTCGGGTTGCCTTGATAAATCAAGCCATTGCCAAGGACTCAAGTCGTTTCATCTGACCCAGTTCATCGTGCAACTTGACCTCCGCTTGCCACAGATCAAACTTGGTCTGCAAGTCCAGCCAGAGTTGAGCGCCGTTGCCAAGGAGCGTTCCCAGACGCAGCGCCATCTCGGCTGACACGCCGCTACGTTCGGCTAAAACTGAGTGCAAGGTCTGGCGGGAAACGCCCAAGTTTCGGGCAAAGGCGCTGACGGACATGCCCGGTAAGCTGGGCAACACATCTTCCCGAAGGATGGCTCCGGGATGGGTCGGTACACGTTTACGCATCATTCACTCCTAGTGATAATTCTCAAAATCAATCTTGACGGCGTTCTCACCCTGCCACTCAAAGGTGATGCACCATGGCCCATTGACATGCACGCTGAAGCGCTTTGGCTTGCCCTGAAGTCCATGGAAATTAAAACCAGGAACATTTAAAGCCTCTGGCGTCTTGGCAATGTCAATGGCATCGAGTCGGCGAAGCGCCCGCTCAGCCAGAGCCTTTTGCAACTTAGAGCTGGTGCCCTTCTCAAAAAGCTCCTGAAGTCCTTTGTGCTTGAACGAGTCGATCATAAATTGAAGTGTAAAGAATTTCTTTACACATTGCAAGCAGGCTGTTTTCAGGACGTAAGCCTCTGCTATCGCTGATTTCTAATGACTGCATTTCACTTTTTCTTAGATTCAGTCGGATTTGCCGAGTGACCGCTTTGGGCCTGGAACTGTCGGTGGGTCACGACGATCTCAAAGGTCGGCTCCAGGCAAGTAGTTGACCTGCATTAAAAGCTCCTTCACCGGCCGTTACCGATGCATTGCTTCCGTTGTATGCGTCTGGATAACGTTCACCTAGTTTGCACAAAGCCAAAATTTACAGGCCACCCTCACCAGCTCTTTGTTCAGTGGGCGAGCCCCAAAAAAATGCCGGACAAGTCCGGCATTTTTATTTCAGAGTGACTGCGTTCAGAAAGGCAGTTTCATGTTGCTCAGGTCTTTGCGGGTTTCGACCAAAACCAGAGGGCCATCGTCTGAGACCACGACCGGTGCACGTTCACGGGGCACGTGGACGGGCTTGGGTTCGGCTGCAATCGCCGCTTGAACCACTGCAATTTTGGCGGGGTCGGAGTTGACCCATTGCAGACCAGAACTGCTGGCCACTTCAATCAGGCTTTGCACAGGCAGGGCAAAAGCTTGGACCTTGGGTAAGCCGGTGCTTGCAACAGCCACAGGTGCCGGGGCAGTTGCTTGAGCTGGAGCGGAAGCGGGAGCCACTGCTACGGGTGCAGGCGCTGGTGCTGGTGCTGGTGCAGTCGCTGGTGCCACAGCCGGTGCAGGTGTAGTCACAGCCACTTCAGCGTGGGCCGGGGCCACCGTTTCAGTCGCTGGAGCAGCCTGTTGCACAGGCGCTGCTGCTGGCGCGGGTTGCGCAGACCACATGCCTGTGATCGGTGCCACGGGCTCTGCCGGCGCAGCTGGCGTCGTTGCCGACGCCGCACGCTCAAAGTACGAACGGGTGGGTGCTTCGGCGTTGGAGGCGCCATCATGCAATGCCGGTTCGGCTGCATCATGGGATACAAAAGCCGCTTCGCCTGCTGCGTCGCTGCGTTGCTCGGGCTGACGTTCACGGCGATCACGGCCGTAACGGTCGCGCGAACGACGTTCGCGGCGTTCAGGTGTTTCGCCTTCGTTGCCCGTGGCTTGTCCGTTTTCGGTCTGGGCTTCTTGTGCGGCACCTTCTTGGGTCTGCACGTTTTCGCCTTCTGGGCGTTGGGCGTCGGGTTGGCGACGCTCGCCACGTTCACGACGACCTTCACCGCGTTCACGGCGGCCTTCTCCTCTGCCCTCTGCTCGTCCTTCGCGGCCTTCGCCACGACCGTCGGAACGTTCGCCACGCGGTGCGCGTTCGCCCAGAGTGTTGTCCGCAATGTCCATCGCGACCGATTGGGCGTCTTGGGTTTGGCCGGTCATGGCTTCGCGGCGTTCACGTGGCGCGCGCTCTGGGCGATCACCACCCCGTTCAGCATCACGTTCGCCTTGGCGTTCGTTGCGACGGCCTTCACGCGGGGCGCGGGGTTCACGCGGCTCGCGAGGTTCACGCGCTTCTGCCGGTGCGCCTTCTGCGCGCTCGTTGCGCTCGCCTGAGCGCTCTCCCGAACGCTCGCCACGGCGGTTACCACCACGGCGACCGTCGCGGCCTTCGCGGCGCTCGCCATTGCGACCTTCTCCACGGCTTTCACCGCGTTCACCATTGCGGCCTTCGCCGCGCTCATTACCTCGGCCATCGCGGGCGTTGCGGCCTTCGCGCTTTTCTTCTTTGGCGGGTGCCGCTTCTGGTGCAGGAGCAGACTCACCGCCGAACAGGTTTTTCAACCAACCGAAGAAACCACCCGTTGCCGCAGGGGCCACCGGTGCGGCGGGGGCTGCCTTGGCCGCTGGCGCGACCTTAGGCGCTTCCACCTTGACTGGTGCCATAGGCGCTGGTGCGTCAGGCAAAACACCTTTGATCACCGGTGTTTGCTTGTTGGTTGGCTCTTGTGAGCGGCGTGTCACGGTGGTCGGGTCTTCCATGACTTCGGCCATGGCGTAGCTGGCTTCGATGTGGTCCAAGCGCGGGTCGTCGTGCTTCAAACGTTCGAGTTTGTAGTGCGGTGTCTCCATCGACTTGTTGGGCACCAACAGCACGTTGATGCGTTGCTGCAATTCGATCTTGGCGATCTCTGAGCGCTTTTCGTTCAGCAAGAACGAAGCCACTTCCACCGGCACTTGGGCGTACACGGCCGCGCTGTTGTCCTTCATGGACTCTTCTTGGATGATGCGCAAAATCTGCAGCGCCGAGCTCTCGGTGTCGCGAATGTGGCCAGAGCCACCGCAACGTGGGCAAGGAATCGAAGAGCCTTCAGACAAGGCGGGCTTCAAGCGCTGGCGGCTCATTTCCATCAGGCCGAACTTGCTGATCGAGCCAAACTGGACGCGGGCACGGTCTTGACGCAAGGCGTCGCGCAAGCGGTTTTCCACTTCGCGGCGGTTCTTGGACTCTTCCATGTCGATAAAGTCGATCACGATCAGGCCACCCAAGTCGCGCAGACGCATCTGGCGCGCCACTTCGTCAGCGGCTTCCAGGTTGGTGCGGGTGGCGGTTTCTTCGATGTCGCCGCCCTTGATGGCGCGGGCCGAGTTCACGTCCACCGATACCAAAGCTTCGGTGTGGTCGATCACGATGGCGCCGCCCGAAGGCAGTTGCACGGTGCGGGCATAGGCCGATTCGATCTGGTGTTCGATCTGGAAGCGGCTGAACAGCGGTGCGTCGTCGCGGTAGCGCTTCACGCGCGCCGCGAATTCAGGCATCACGTGGCTCATGAACTGCTGAGCTTGTTCGTAAATGTCGTCGGTGTCGATCAGGATGTCGCCGATGTCATTGTTGAAGTAGTCACGAATCGCGCGGATGACCAGTGAAGATTCTTGGTAAATCAAGAAAGCGCCTTTGCCGCCTTTGGTGGCGCCGTCGATGGCGGTCCACAACTTGAGCAGGTAGTTCAAGTCCCACTGCAATTCGGGTGCAGAGCGGCCAATGCCAGCAGTGCGCGCGATGATGGACATGCCCTTGGGGTATTCCAACTGGTCCATGGCTTCTTTGAGCTCGGCCCGGTCGTCACCTTCGATGCGGCGGCTGACGCCACCGCCACGGGGGTTGTTGGGCATCAGCACTACATAGCGGCCAGCCAGCGAGACGAAGGTGGTCAGGGCTGCGCCCTTGTTGCCACGTTCTTCTTTTTCGACCTGAACCATGAGTTCTTGGCCTTCGCGGATCACATCGCTGATGCGGGCCTGGCTGACCGAGACGCCTTCCGCAAAGTACTGACGTGAGATTTCTTTGAAGGGCAAAAAGCCATGACGGTCTTCACCGTAGTCGACAAAGCAAGCTTCGAGTGAGGGCTCGACGCGGGTCACAACGGCTTTGTAAATATTGCCTTTGCGCTGCTCGCGGCCTTCGATTTCAATTTCGTAGTCGAGGAGTTTTTGTCCGTCGACGATGGCCAAGCGGCGTTCTTCTGCCTGCGTAGCGTTAATGAGCATCCGTTTCATGATGCAGTCCTTCTTCTGATGCCGCGCGGCACAGGGTCATACGACCCGCTGGCTGCGCTGGCTTGTACCGGCCCACAAAGGGCACACGATGCCGGAGAAGACGCTTGAAACGAAAGGAATTGCCGAAGTGTCCGCTGCTCAGCTGCGCAATGGCGCAGAAACAGGGGAGAGGGCGCGTGGATGAAGCGAGGGGATGCAGGCACTGGGTCGCCGCTGGAGCAAAGAGGGTATCTTCACTGTTCGGGGTTGGGTCATGGGCGTGCACAGACCGGGCGGCTCAAAGAGCCACTGCAGCCAAGTCATCCAAGTTCCCATCAGCACAATCATTTCGCTTCATTCCATTCAACAGCCGAGGGCTGGTGAATACAGGTATTCCGTATCGGGGTTTCATTGCGTCTGCCCATCCTCTTACTCGCTTTGCCACTGCGGGCGTTGGCCTTGCAGTCTGCAAAAATAGGGGAGGTGGCATCGACCTTCCAGCGCGGACGGGGGGGTGCGTGGACTAAACTCCTTCATTGCGGAATTCATTTCCATTCAAATCAACCACTTACGGCCAAACGCTGGTGAAACACATTATAGGGGGCAACCAGGCTCCTGTCTCCCTGGAAGTGAAATGGCTCACCGTCGATGAGGAGTCGGCCGGTCAACGCCTGGACAATTACCTGATCCGCCACCTCAAAGGCGTTCCCAAAACACATGTATATCGGATCATCCGCAGCGGTGAGGTGCGTGTAAACAAGGGCCGGGCCTCGGCCGACAGCCGCATCGCCACGGGCGATGTGGTGCGCCTGCCGCCGGTGCGCATTTCAGACAAGGTGGCCGACAAAGCGGCACACCCTGCGCCGGGGCGCGAGTTTCCGGTCTTGTTGGAAGATGAGGCCATGCTGGCCCTGAACAAGCCCGCCGGGGTGGCGGTGCACGGCGGCTCGGGTGTGAGTTTTGGTGTCATCGAACAGCTGCGCCAGGCTCGCCCGCAAGCCAAATTGCTGGAATTGGTGCACCGTTTGGACCGCAATACCAGCGGCATTTTGCTGGTCGCCAAAAAGCGCAGCGCCTTGAAACACCTGCAAGACCAGTTTCGTGAGCGCGAGACCGGCAAGACCTACCTGGCCTTGGTGCAAGGCGAATGGCCGGCGCGCAACAAAGTAATTGACCTGCCGCTGCACAAGTATTTGCTACAGGGCAAAGACGGGGCAGAGGGTGAGCGCCGCGTGCGGGTCACGACCCCTGAAGATCCAGAGGGCATGCGCTCTATCACGCTGGTCAAGGTGGCCGAGCGCCTGCAGGGCAGCACCTTGCTTGAAGTGACCATCAAAACCGGGCGCACCCACCAGATTCGGGTGCACCTGGCCTCGCAGGGGCACCCGATTGCTGGCGACGACAAATACGGCGATTTTGAGTGGAATAAAAACCTGCAAAAACAAGGTCATAAACGCATGTTCTTGCATGCCTGGCGCTTACAGTTCAACCACCCCGTAACGGGCGAACGCGTCGAGTTGAACGCCGAATTACCGACTGAACTTCAACAATTCAAAGACCATGTCCGCATCAAGACCCCGCCAATTTGACCTGATCGCCTTCGACTGGGACGGCACCTTGTTCGACTCCACTGCCATCATTACGCGCTGCATTCAGCGCGCTGTGGTGGACGTGGGCGGGCAAGAGCCCACGCGCGAGGCCGCCTCCTATGTCATCGGCATGGCGCTGAATCAGGCGCTGGCCTATGCAGCGCCCGACGTGTCGCCCGATCAATACCCCGAGCTGGGGCTGCGCTACCGCCACCACTATGTGCAACACCAGGATGACATCAGCCTGTTTGACGGTGTCTTGCCCATGCTGGCGGCGCTGAAAGCCCGTCAACACTGGCTCACGGTGGCCACAGGCAAAAGCCGTCGAGGCTTGAACGATGCGTTGCAAGATGTGGCCTTGCAAGGGGTGTTTGACGGCTCGCGCACCGCCGATGAAACGGCGGGCAAGCCCAGTCCCTTGATGCTGCATGAGTTGATGCGTGAATTTGGCGTGGAGCCCGAACGGACCTTGATGATTGGCGACACCACCCACGATTTGCAAATGGCCCTGAACGCGGGTTGCCCCAGCATTGGCGTGAGTTACGGCGCCCACGAGCCTGATGCTTTTCATGTGCTCAAGCCTTTGGCCGTGCTGCATTCAGTGGCTGAATTGACCGATTGGCTGCAACAACATGCCTGAGGAGACCGGCATGAGCGAGTGGATTCCTGTGTGCCAAGCCGCCGATCTGCTGGAGGGCGGTTTGGCGGTGCCGTTTGACGTGGTGTACGCCGGACAGACCTGCCGCGCTTTTGCGGTGCGCCACGAGGGGCAGGTGCAGGCCTACCTGAACCGCTGCACCCATGTGGCGATGGAATTGGATTTTCAGCCGGACCGCTTTTTTGACACCTCAGGTCAATGGCTGATGTGCGCCACCCACGGCGCCACCTACAGCCCTGCCACAGGGGCGTGCACCGGCGGGCCTTGCCGCGGTGGCCTGGTGAAAATCACCTTGGCCGAACAAGGTGGCGTGGTTCACTGGCATACTGAATACAACTTGAAACCTTTTGAATTTTGAAATGAACGAGCCTACTTCTGAACCTGTGGAACCCTTGGCTGCGGCGGCTGAACAGCCCGCAAAGCCTCTCACCGCCTCGGCCACAGCGGCGGTATCGGCACAAGAAAGTGATCGACAAGTTCTGGAAAAATTGGTGTTTTCCAATTTGCAAGAAGCCAAGGCCTCGCGCCGCTGGAACGTGGGTTTGCGCCTGGCTTGGCTGCTGTTTGCTGTGGCTGTTTTTGGGATCCTGCGCAACGACAACGCCCCCACCAACAACCCCACTTCGGCCCATACCGCCACGGTGGAGATCAAAGGCGAGATCGCCTCAGGCGCCGACGCCAGCGCCGAAAACATCGTTTTGGCCATGCGCAGCGCACTGGAAGACTCGGGTTCACAAGCCCTGGTGCTGGTGATCAACTCGCCCGGCGGCAGCCCGGTGCAGGCCGGCATCATCAACGACGAAATCCACCGTCTCAAAGCCATTTACAAAAAACCGATTTACGCCGTGGTGGAAGAGTCTTGCGCCTCGGCCGCTTACTACATTGCCGTGGCCGCCGACAAGATCTATGTCGACAAAGCCAGCATCGTGGGCAGCATTGGCGTGTTGATGGACGGCTTTGGCTTCACCGGTTTGATGGACAAATTGGGCGTGGAGCGCCGCTTGATGACGGCGGGCGAAAACAAGGGCTTTCTGGATCCGTTCAGCCCGCAAACCGAGGCGCAGCGCAAGCACGCGCAATCGATGTTGAACCAGATTCACGCGCAATTCATCGACGCGGTGAAAAAAGGCCGTGGCGAGCGTTTGAAAGAAACCCCTGAAATGTTCAGCGGCCTGTTCTGGAGCGGTCAGCAAGCGGTAGAGATGGGCCTGGCCGATGACATGGGCAGCCTGGACACAGTGGCCCGCGACGTGGTGAAAGCCGAAGACATCACCGACTACACCCGCCGCGAGAACGTGGCCGAACGCTTGGCCAAACGCTTTGGCGCGGCCATGGGCGCAGGCGCTTGGCAGGCCATGCGCTCGTCGGTCACGCTGCGTTAAGCCGCCCCGTCAAGCCGCCCCGTTAAGCCACGACCGATCGCGTTGTCTGCACGGCCTCAAGGGCCAATGGCATACACCGCCGGGGTGCTGTTGTTCGGCCCCCCCGCTTGTTTTTTCCATTGACTTACCGCGGCACTGCGCGACTGCGCGGTGGCCAGAGTCAAGCCGCTGCTGACGGCCAGCCGGGTGTTGGCTTGCAGTGTTTGCAGCAAAGCCTGCAGCAGGGCGGCATTGCGGTAGGGCGTTTCAATGAAGATCTGGGTTTGCCCGGTTCTGGCGGCCAAACTTTCCAATTCCCGAATGCGTTTGCTGCGCTCAGCACTGTCTTGCGGTAGATAGCCGACAAAGGCAAAGTTTTGCCCGTTCAGCCCACTCGCGGCCAGCGCCAGCAGCAGCGACACGGGGCCGGTCAACGGCACCACCGTCAACCCCAGGCGGTGCGCGGCCCGCACCACCGAGCTGCCCGGATCGGCCACGGCGGGCATGCCGGCTTCGCTCACCAGCCCCACATCGTGGCCCTGCAACGCGCAGGCCAGCAAAGGCTTGGCATCGAAGTCGCCCAGGTGGTCGCCTTTTTTATGCACCTGCCTCGGCAATTCGGTGATCTGCTGGCTTTGGACAGGGGTGTTCAAAGGCACCAAGGCGTCGACCCTTTTCAGGTAGGCGCGTGTGGATTTGGCGTTTTCACAAATCCAATGGTCCAACTGCGCGGCGATGCGCAGCGTGCCCATTGGCATGACGTCTTCGAGCGCGGCTGTGCTTTCACAGCCAAAGTCCAAGGGCGCGGGCACCAGGTACAGGCGGCCCAGGGTGGCAGGGGCGTTCATAAAATGTGCACGCCAGCGGCGCGGATCATGTGGCAGGTGCGGATCAAGGGCAGGCCGACCAGGGCGGTGGGGTCGTCGTTGTCGATGGATTCGAGCAAGGCGATGCCCAAACCTTCACTTTTCGCACTGCCAGCGCAGTCATAGGGCTCTTCGGCGCGAAGATAGGTTTCAATTTCGGCGTCGCTCAAATCACGGAATTTCACCTTCACTGCCGCCAACTGCGTGTCCTCAAAGCCGCTGGCCTGGCACACCACGGACACGGCGGTTTGGAAAATCACCACCTGGCCGCGCATGCGCTGCAACTGTTCAACCGCTTTGGCGTGTTCGCCGGGTTTGCCCAAAGACAGGCCATCCAAGTCGGCCACCTGATCGGAGCCGATCACCACCGCCTCAGGGTGCAAGGCTGCCACCGCGTGGGCCTTGGCCAGCGCCAAGCGCAAAGCCAAGTTGCGAGGGGATTCCCCGTTGTGCGGAGTTTCGTCGACGTCAGGCGAGGCCACGGTAAAGGGGATGCGCAATCGCGACAGCAATTCGCGCCGGTAGCGCGAGGTGGAGCCCAAGACCAGAGGGCGTCCGGGGTTCAAAGAATGGGGAGAAGTTGCATGTGACATGCCGCAATTCTCTTACACTGCGCCCATGGACTCCAAAACCGATACCCAGTGGCCACCCGAACAACTCGATGTGAAGACTTTTGCCCGCGATGCGGCCCAACTCACGGGCCAAGCGCCGCTGTCCGCATGGGAACGCTTGTCTGAGGAAGCGCAGCCTGGATTGCAGGCGCCGGCGGTGCGCTGGAGCGCCCAAGGGGAGTTGAAGGTGCAAGCCGGAACCCCTGACGAGGTGTGGCTGCATTTGCAGGTGCACGCGGCGCTGCCGTTGCTGTGCCAGCGCTGTTTGACGCCCGTGCTCACGCCGGTGGAGGTGGACCGCAGCTTCCGATTTGTGGCAGACGAAGCCACCGCCATGGCCCTGGACGATGAGGCCCAAGAGGACTTGCTGGTGCTCAGCCGCGAGTTCAATGTACTGGAATTGGTCGAAGACGAGGTGATTTTGGCCATGCCTTTGGTGCCTTTTCACGAGGTGTGCCCCGCGCCGCTGCCCATGTCCGCTGCCGACCCGTTGTTTGAGCAGGCGCAAGAAGAAAGGCCCAACCCTTTTGCCGCTCTGGCAAGGCTGAAGGTGGGTCGCTCGTCATAAGCCCCTAAGTTGGGCTATAATTGCAGGCTTAGCTCGGTTTGACTGGGCGATCTATATTTCTAACCCTGAAGCTGCGTCCTTCTTCGAACGCGCGGCATCCAACGCATTCAAGGAGCCATCATGGCCGTTCAGCAAAACAAAAAGTCCCCTTCCAAGCGCGGCATGCACCGTTCGCACAACGCACTGAATGTGCCCGGTATCGCTGTGGAACCCACTACAGGCGAAATCCATTTGCGTCACCACATCAGCCCCAACGGTTTTTACCGTGGTCGTCAGGTGCTGAAAAACAAATCTGAAGCCTGATATTCACAGGCTTCTAAGGCCCGATGCTACTTTCCCCGTAGCTCGGGCCTTTATTTTTGATACTTATTTTCTATGTCCAATCCTGATGTGATCACCTTGGCTGTCGATTGCATGGGTGGCGACCACGGTCCCCGCGTGACCTTGGTTGCATGCAGGCGTTTTTTATCCCGACATCCTCAGGCGCGTTTGTTGTTGGTAGGTTTGCCTGAGGCCTTGTCGAGTTGGCAAGATCCTCGCGGTCAGGTGCTGCCCGCCAGCGAAGTCATTGGCATGGACGATCCGATTGAGATCGCTCTGCGCCGCAAAAAAGACTCTTCCATGCGGGTGGCCATTGAGCAAATCAAGTTGGGCACGGCGCAGGCGGCGGTCTCTGCGGGCAACACCGGTGCTTTGATGGCGATTGCTCGCTATGTTCTCAAAACCATGGACGGCATTGACCGTCCCGCCATCGCGGGGCAAATGCCTAACTTCAAAGGTGGCGGCACGACCATGCTCGATTTGGGCGCCAACGTCGACTGCTCGCCCGAGCATTTGCTGCAGTTTGCGGTGATGGGGTCGGCCTTGGTTTCGGTACTGCAAGGCAACGAGAACCCCACTGTCGGTTTGCTCAACGTCGGAGAAGAAGTCATCAAAGGCAACGAAAACATCAAAAAAGCCGGCGAATTGTTGCGATCGGCCGGTTTGGCTGGCGATTTGA
>CAIWWN010000278.1 GCA_903916355.1 uncultured Burkholderiales bacterium
CCATCTGGCAGAGTCTAGGTGAAGCACTGTCCGTGGACAAAGACGAGGATGTTTGGGCGAGGTGGTTACAGCATGAATTTGGCCTCCGTCGCGAGGGGCGCCCGCTTTGGGCTCTCACCGCGCTTGACGATGAGCTGGACACTATTGGGGCCGGTACGCCCCAGATTCCGGCGGTCCAGTTTTGCCGAGACCTTCGAGCAATATTGGATGCCAAGAGTGCAATGACGAGGCACCAGTGGATCAGCCTATTGGAGTCTCTACTGAGATTGGGCACTGTAATGCATTCGCTTTGGCTCTGCGACTTGAACCACCGTATCTGGATGCTGGTTCGAGGTGTGATCAACGATACACAGGAACCGCTGGCATCGGCGGAGATCGCCAGTCGCCTATTGCCGTGCTCGCCCAAGCTGCTTAGTTACGGCGACCCGGCGGTTCAATCGATCCGGGATTACTCTTCTCGTTACCTTGTCGCACGACTCGGCCTCAATGCAGTGCTATGGAGCCTAAACGATCGGGCCATGTTTTCGGCCGACTTGACCTCATGCGATGGCATTGCGAGGTTCGTAGCTGAGGTCGTCAAAGCACGGGCGCATCTGCTGAAGCAGGGCGTCCTCGATGACGTAGAAAAAAAGAAGGATGAGCACACTCGCATCATCGCATGCAAGAAGGGAACTGGTTCCAATCTGACCGAGTATTGCCGCTATACCCTAGGGCAACGGCAAACAGCGGACGAGGCTCTTCGTGGTTACGATCAGGGCTATTTCCTGCGCAAAAGGGCCGAATATGCATCTGCCCCCTACGTCGTTTCCATGGGTCCTGTTGCTATCCTTGCAATAGTCCATTGCTGCCTTGTCGAGGGGGGCGGCTCGCGCTCGATCCAATCTCTAGTGCGGCATCTGGGGAGCTACGGCATCGAGCTAAATAGGGAAGATATCGCGTCAGGTGAGCTAGGCCGGAAGTTGCGGACCCTCGGGTTAGTGCTGGACAGCCCTGACGCGGAAAGCGGGATGCTTCTCGTCGAACCGTTCCCCAAAGCCCGCAGGGCTGATGCTCAATGAACAACCTCGCGCTACATATTACTGAGCTAGTCCGTCAGCATGTCCGTAAGTCGATACAGGCACTACCTTCCGTTTCGACTGAGTGGCGCTCATTTTTTCATGGCCCGCCCGATGAATTTTTACGTCTCGTGTTCGATAAGCTGACTGTCGAGGGCCAGTTATCCATCGAGCTGGCCGACAAGAAGCGAATAAATATTCCCGTGCTACTTGTGAAGAATCGCTTCGAGGGGATAAATCCCCCGGTCGGCAAGTCGGGCACCTGCAACTTAGACCACCTCCTCGATTGTAGAAACGCAGCAGGACAGTGTCCCAAGTTTATCGCGCTGATGGGGCCTGGCATTGGAGCCAACATGTCCCTCGAGTCCACGCAGGCAGACTTCGGACTGGCATCGCAACTCACGACAATCTCGCAATGGTGGAAGGACGATTTCGTCCAGATGCTGGCTATGCACGCGCCTGATATGCACAAGGATCTAAATGAGGTGCAAAAGGAGCAATCCCTTCATCTGATGGCTCATGCAGTTCAGGCGGCCGACTCAGCCGAGCGATCAGTTCAGGCCAGCGACGCCACAGCGATCTCCAGCTCTGATAGGAAAGGTCCTTGGCGCGTTCTCTCCCGCATGTATAGTGTAAGTCCGGATGAGCTAGATGAGCACCTTGTGGCATTAGCGTGCGGATACCCGCCGGCAGAGAAACCCGGGGTGGCCAGCCGGGAACAAGTCCGGATACTTTTAGCTCTGGCCGAGCATTTGCAGGATAATGGCTTCGGTGCGGGGATCAACGCGCTTAAGGTGAAGGCATCCGACCAGCAGCGGGCTGCTCTTGATGAATTTCAAGCCCACCTTCGCATGGTATGCGACTTGCCAAGCGCGTTCAAGGAGTCCGCGCCCTATTATTATGGACCCTGTCGCACCGGAGAGATCACTCCACCGCCAAGCTGGTGGCGCGTGCTAACACTCGAAACGTGGACCAATTTGCTTGACGAGGAAGAGGAGTTTGAGGGCGGGCTAACACTCAAATGTGGCAATCCAATCTTCGACCCGTCAGGTAACGACCCTTGGATAACCCGAAGCGGTGTGACGTTGGTAGCTTCTGGGCCGGATGAATCAGAGGTGGCCATTAAGGCGGATATCACGCGAAGGTCTGGCGGGACTCCGGAACTGAAGATCCTGTGCGAAATCCCGGCGGGTGGAACAAAGCAGGATACAGACGCTGAGATTCCCGATCACGAGACACCGCTGCGTTACTCACTTGCGGCGGGCGAATACAAGAAGGCCAGCATCAAGGTGGTTGAGTTGGACAATTGGAAACATGGAGTCATAGTATTTTGCCGCAATGCAAGCCGCTACAGTGTTCCAAAGCGGGCCAGAACAGGCACAGACCTTGAATGCGCCCTAACTCTACGCGGCGGAGGTCGTCATTACATCGACATCTATACCCGATCCGGCGTCACCGTGAGTGATACCGCATTTGGACAAGACGCGGACGACTTGGCGCACGAATCACTTGAGGCGACAATTGGTCATGTGGATGACACCACTCATGGTTTTGACGCAATAGTTGGGGAAAACGCGCATTACGACATCACGTTCAAGCTGCCTGACGACGAGACAGAAAAAACGCTGCGCATTCACCTCACATGTCAGGAGCTTGACCCACAAGGATGCCGCTCGGAATTCGAGCGGCTCATAATCCAACACCGTGAGCCTCGCGGCTCGTCCAGCCACATTGTGCAGCTTGAGCGGAATACGCGCTGTGCAAACTTGCAGCATTGGCTACTGGAGAAGGAACATGCTCATGAGTCGTATTTTCCGCTGGTTCTGTCGACGGACTACGACTCATCATGGAACAAGCCTAGTTGGTCACAGAATGACATTAAGCCGTTTTCCCGCGGGAAGTTTATTCATGACCCTCGCCCCCAAAAGCATCTATTTGTGGCGCCAGCAGTTTTTGTTGAGAATCGACGCCTGCTGGCTGAGTGCATACGTGGCAAAGAGGATGATCACGTGGAGAAAGCCTATCTGGGTAGGCTCTTGGCAACCGATATTGCGTTTGCAGAGCTGCTAGATGGGTACATCCGCTCCTACCTTGAATGGATCGAAGCCGACCCTGCGGTAGCCAGCTGGGTTGATGTAATTGCATTCTGTGGCCTTGAGCAGGACCAACGCACGCTGCGCCAGATACCTGAGGCGGTCATTCTAAGCCCTCTACACCCGCTTCGTTTGGCCTGGCAGGCATTGGCTCAGCGAACGCTGTTCTTGGCATTGCATGGCCACAAAGCCTGTCCTGCTGCAAGTGTGCTGGACCCTCATTCGGTTCCTGACGTGTTCCACCTTCCTATGTATTCGCCGGATGGTACGATTGAGTATCGTAGCTACTTCGCCGTCGAGTGCAGCTCGGACTATTGGACCGTCTTATGGAATGGCCAGAGGCTAGACATGCTCCAGAATTCGGCGGAGAAAGCTCCGTTTACTCAGGAATTTGGCCTCCGCATAGGTGGAATAGCCAGTGGTTTCAGCGCAACGCAGGTAGTTCGGGCGCTAGATGACGTTTCGGACATGCTTTCCGCCAAGCCATCCCTTAGTGTCATTATTGCCAGCGCCAGTGGGCAAACTAACGCCTGCAACGCTGGCCTAAAGGAATGGGGTAAGAAATCACTCAGTAGTGGAGAGGAGCCGACGGGAAACAATATTGGTGCGCGCCTGCTCAATGTCTATGATGAGCGAAAGGGCGCCTCATTGCCGGAGGAGGCAGATATCGCAAACCTCACTGAGGATACAGGGAACACCCTTAAGTGGTATTCTTCATCAGGACAAGACCAACCAGGTGACCTCGGGATCATAGCGCAGCTTGAAACCGCCAATCTTCGGGAAAAACCAGCTTTAAGCGGGTCAGCACTTGGATGGGGCGGACTTTTACGTCACCGGGTAAGGCGACAGTTACAAGGCGGCGCTGGGGCGTTTCTTGCCGAATCCAGATCTTGCGAAACGCGGCCGGCTTGCGGCGACGGTCTCGGAGATCTGGTAATTCGCACGCTTGCTCGGCTGGAAAACATGATCGATGGGAAGGCTGGGTTCGAGTTTTCCCCGAGCATACACTCAATAAAACAGATCCTTCAGCGAGCAGACTTCGCGGCGGTTTCCTCGTCCGCAGTGGACCCCGCATGCTTCTTGGGTAACTGGCTTGAGGGCAGCTATCTTTGGGACTACCAACTGCCCTCATATTCGCAGCGATCCGGAGACACGAACGGCTATTACCTGATTTCCCGCGTCAAGCCGCGAGATCGTGAGTCA
>CAIWWN010000279.1 GCA_903916355.1 uncultured Burkholderiales bacterium
CCCAGCGAAACCGACGAGCGGATGATGATCCGCTTGCTGGCCCTGGCCATCCATGCGCACGAGCTGCACAGCGTGTGCAACGGCGATGGCACCCTGGGCTTTGGCGCGGGCTTGTCGGACCCGGACAACCCAGACCTGTATTTGCGCGACTACACCGGCCGCACCCGCTTGTGGGTGGAGGTGGGGCAGCCCGAAGACAAGCCGCTGAACAAAGCCTGCCAAAAGTCAGACGCGGTGCGGGTCTACGCCTTCAATCATGCCGCCGAAGTGTGGTGGAAGGGCATTGAAAACAAGCTCAGCCGGATGGAGAAATTGCAGGTCTGGCGCGTGCCCACCGAAGGCTCGCAAGAGCTGGCCAAACTGGCCGAGCGCAGCATGCAGATGCAAGCCACGGTGCAAGAAAACTCGGTCACCTTCAGCAGCGACAAGGGCAGCGTGCACATCGAGCCGGTGCGCTGGAAGTAAGCGCTGTCTGCGGGGCTGGCGGCAAGGGGAGCTTCAGCGCCCCAAAAATCAGAGCAGTGAAATTTGCGCTTCGGCGGCGGCCTTGGCCCAATCGCGCTCTTGGGCGGCGCGTTCGGCGTAGCGGTTAAAGCGCCAAGAGTTGCCTTCCACGGTGATGCGGTGCCAGACATCGCGCTTTTCACCGGGCGTCATTTCGGTCCACAGCTGCACTTCTTCAAAGGTGCGACCACAGCCCTTGCACATTTCATCGCCCTGGCTGGTCGAGCAAATGGCAATGCAAGGCGTGTCGGGTGTGGTGGCGTACCAGACTTGCCAAGCTTCAGCGGCAGCCACGGGGATGCTGAACTCATCTACTGTGTCTTCGTGGTGGAACACCATCAGGGCGTACACCTCGGCCAAAGCACGCAACTCCCGGGGCAAGGTGATGCCGTCGGGAGAAGGGTTCTTCACGCGCCAGTAGTTGATGGCCGCTTCGATGTCAGTGATGTAAATGCCGGCCATGGTGTGTGTGCAAAGGGGAGAGCGATCATAGCCCGTGATGAGCGTATGGCCGCAAAAACCGCAAGGTTTTTGCGTTGCCGGTGTAATAGGGCTTGAAGGGGAGTAACTCCCACAGCAAGCACCTCGCCATCCCTGAGCAGGAGCTTGCATCATCAACTTGCCGTCAACACGAAGCGGGCGCTCTCTAGGCGCACTGATTCCGGTGAGTTGGGCCCGTGCCACGCACAGGCTGAGTGAGACCTTCGAGTACAAGCCGAAAAGGCTTTTGTACACACTCGAAGGAACCCAAATGGAATTTTTATCTGCCCCTTGGTGGTCGGCGTTGCTGGCCATTATTTTGATTGATCTCGTCTTGGCGGGCGACAACGCCATCGTGATTGCCTTGGCCGCGCGCAGTTTGCCGCCGGCGCTGCAAAAGAAAGCCATCATCTGGGGTACCGTGGGCGCCATCGGGGTGCGTGCGGTGATGACGGTGGGCGTGGTCTGGTTGCTGCAAATTCCCTGATTGATGCTGGTCGGGGGGCTGGGCCTGTTGTGGATTGCCTTTCAGCTGCTGGTGGATCAAGACTCGGGTGCGCATAACGGGCCCGTGGCCACCACCTTTTGGGGTGCAATGAAGACTATTGTGGTGGCTGACGCGCTGATGGGCGTGGACAACGTGCTGGGCGTGGCGGGTGCGGCGCACGGCGCCATGGATCTGGTGATCATTGGCTTGTTGATCAGCGTGCCGATCGTGGTGTTTGGCAGTTCGGTGGTGCTCAAACTGGTGGAGCGCTTTCCCATCATCATTCAACTGGGCGCTGCGGTCTTGGCCTTTACGGCCGCCAAGATGATCATGGACGAGCCCTTGCTGAGTGCATTTTTTGAGACCAACACGCCATTGCAGTGGTTGGTGACTCTTTTGTGCATGGGTGGCGTGTGCGGCGCGGGGTGGTGGCTGACACGTGTCAAACAGGAACCGTAAAAGCCTGACAAGCAACACAGGGGCTGCTAAGCTCACCCCATGAAATGGATTGTCAAATGGATGTTGTGCGCGGGCGCCTTGTTGCTGGTGGCTCAAATCTACAGTGGCGTGCAGTTGCAAAACTTCACGGCCGCTTTGATCGCGGCGCTGGTGCTGGGCCTGTTCAATACGCTGTTGCGCCCAGTGCTGATCGTGTTGACCTTGCCGATCACCGTGGTCACCTTGGGCTTGTTTCTGTTCGTGATTCATGCTGTGACGTTTTGGGCCGCTTCCGGCATGCTGGACGGATTTGCCGTGGCCGGCTTTGAAGCCGCGTTGATTGGCTCCGTCTTGTATTCGCTGCTGTGTATGGTGATCGACTCAGCGCTCGAGCAGTTGTTCCCGCCACAGTGACTGCACAAAGCGCAGCCGCGCATCCACAATAGAAGCCTCAATGTGGTCGGCATCTTCCAGGGGTTTTTTGCGCGCGACATCTTGCGCCGCCTTAAATCGGTCAATCGCGCCGCTGTAGTCCATGCGCGCCAGTTGCGCTTCGCCCTCGGCGCGCAACGATTGCAGCGCGCGCCCCTGTGTCATCCAACCTGCCGCCAGCGCTTGCCAGGCTTGTCCGTCGCCGGGATGCACTTGCAGCCAGTTGCGCAGCTGTAACAGCGCTTCATGCAACTCAGGTGATGCGGCGAGTCGGGTACGTGCTTGCACACCCGCCAACAGTTCAGGTCGGCGCACGGCGTTGCTTGCCGGCTGGGCCGCAATCGCGGACAAAGCCGCCAGCACACCCGGCATGTCGTCCGCCTTATGGGCTATCTCGGCTTTGAGCAATTGCACCAGGCGAAAGGCTTTGGCATCGCTTTGAACCAGCGGTGCCAAACGCAACACCAAGCGCTGTGCAAGCTGCAGGTCACGCAAGGTGATCTGCGCCACGGCGGCGGCATACAGCACGCTGACTTGTTTGGCCAGGGGCTGACGCGCCAGCTGCGGCTCTGCGGCTTCCTGGGTCCAGCTGCGCAGCAGGTCCACACCCGGCTGCGACAACACTTTGGCGCGCGCTGTCATGATGACGTGTTCCAAATCGGGGCGTTCCAGCGCTGCGCGCACGCTCAGCAATTGCTGGCGCCCTTGCATGTCGGCCATGCGCTCGGTGGTCATGGGGTGGGAGCGCAAATAGGGAAACGAGCCGTTGTCGTTCAAGGCCGAAGCTTGTTGCAACTTGCCAAACATGCTGACAAAGCCTTGCGGGTCAAACCCGGCTTCGGTCATCACGCTGTAGCCCACCCGGTCGGCTTCGCGTTCCATGTCGCGCGAAAAGCTCATCTGGCTTTGAATCGCCGCGGCTTGACCGCCCACAATCAAGGCTTGCGCGCTTTGCGGGCTCTTGCTCGCGGCCAGCAGGCCCAAAATCATGGTGCCAATCATGATGGGCGTCATGCGCGATTGCGCGCTCATAGAGCGCGAAATATGGCGCTGGGTGACGTGGCTCAGTTCGTGCGCCATGACGGAGGCCAACTCATCGCGGCTGGAGACCACGCTGATCAAGCCCAAATGCACGCCCAGATAGCCACCGGGCAATGCAAAAGCGTTGACCGAGCGGTCTTTGCCCAGCAAGATTTTCCAGGCAAAGCGCTCCTGCATTTCAGGGCTCATTTCGCCGCGCGCCAGCGCGCTGGTCACCAGCGGACGCCACAGGCTTTGGATGTACTCGTCCAGGATGGGGTCTTCAATGAAATCCGGGTCCCGGTACAGCTCACGGGCAATCCGGTCGCCAATGCTACGTTCACCACTCAGGGTGATGTCCGAGCCGTCGCCCAAACTGGGTAAAACCGAGGTGGTGCTGCCCACGCCAGACAAAGCGGGGGCCTGTGCCCATGCGGGGATCAACAGGCAAGCCGCGGCCCATGTGACCAGCTTGGCCAAGGGTTTGCGAGACAATGGCAACAACTTCAACCTATTCCCTATTCTTTGAACGACCGTATCATGCCCGTGTGATCCACAAAACATGTCAAGCCAGTGTAAATCTTCGCTGGCATCGGTCAGACCTTCCATCCAAATCTTATGAGCAGCACCTCACCCCTCACCCATTTTGATGCCCAAGGCCAAGCGCACATGGTCGATGTAGGCACCAAAGCCGCGACCCACCGCGTGGCGGTGGCCACAGGTTGCATTGAGATGCAGCCCGCGACATGGAATCTGATTGCATCCGGCACGGCCAAAAAAGGCGACGTGCTGGGCATTGCGCGGATTGCTGGCATCCAAGCTGCCAAAAAAACCAGCGATCTGATTCCCTTGTGCCACCCCTTGGCGTTGACGCGTGTGGCGGTGGACTTTGCGATGGAGGAGACGCCGACGCCCCATGTGCGTTGTTCCGTGACCGCAGAAACTGTGGGCCCCACGGGCGTGGAGATGGAGGCCTTGACGGCCGTGCAAGTCGCCCTGCTCACGATTTACGACATGTGCAAAGCCGCCGACCGTGGCATGGTCATGACCGGCGTGAAGCTGTTAGAAAAGCAAGGCGGCAAGTCGGGGCATTGGGTAGCGCAAGAATGAATTTCAACCAGGGAGAAAGCAAATGCACTTGATGAAACTGTTGGCTATTTTGGGCATGGTCATGGCCACGCTCTTGGGTGTCATGGCCCCCGTCCAGGCGGCCACCGAACCGGTTGTTTTGCGGGTCTATACCGCACCGCCCATGCGCCCCAGTGCCGTGCCAGACACGCCCAGCAAGGACTTTGAGGCCGGCCCCTTGGCCGCGAGCTTCAATATGTCCTTCCTCCTCAGTTTGCCGCAGCACACGTTTGTGGCGCAAACGCCGTGGTACAAGAAACCCGTGAAATTCACCGGCCCTTTGCTGCGCGATGTGTTGGCGGCGGCCAAGGTGAAAGGCACCGTGATCTACGCCATTGCGATGGACGAGTACCGTGCACAAATTCCATTTTCTGATGCACAGCAATACGACATGATTTTGGCGCATCAAATGAATGGCCAGACCTTGACGGCCAAGAACAAAGGGCCGTTGTTCGTGGTTTACCCCTATGACAGCAAGCCTGAACTGCAAGCAATCCGGTTTTATGCGCGCTCCATCTGGCAACTGAAATCTCTTCAAGTCGAGTGAATTGGGCATGCCTGGGCGTTTCAAGTCCTTCTCCTATGGCCCGACTCTGTTTGCGGTCTCTGTTTTCATCGCGCTGGCCACCCTGGTGTTGCTGGGCTTTGAGAGGACGCAGCGGCAAGCACTGGAAGAACAAGGCAATCAGCGGGTTGACTCTGTCACAGCCCCGGCGTTTCTGCTCGATCGCGAGTACCTGCGTTTTGTCAATCGCCTGGACCTGTTTCTGAACGCACGTCACCCGCCTGCGGTGGATGATGTGCGCACGCGGCTGGATATCTTGCTCAGCAAAGTCGAGACGGTGCGCGAGTCGCCTGGCTCGGCCTTGTTGCTGGCCAATGCACGGGTGGCGAAATCGGTGAATCAGATTGTGACCTTTGCCAACCGAGCCGATTTGGCATTGTCGGGTGATAAACCCGATTTATCGCGCCTGCGTCTCTTGTTGGCCGAGATGCAGGCATTCACCGCCGAGTCCTTGGCGCTGGGCAATGCTGCTGATCTGTTGGGCTCTAAATTGCTGGAGCGGCAAACACACGATTTGTTGGATCAAAACTCGCAAATTACCTGGCTGACCCTGGTGCAGCTGCTGTTGCTCAGTTTGGTGGCGTGGGGCTTGGTGTGGCGTGATCGTGTGCAGCAGCGTGAAGAAAAAGCCCTCAAAGCGCTCAATGATGAGCTGCGCCAAGCCCAACAAGTGGCGGTCAATGCCAATTTGGGCAAGAGCTTGTTTTTGGCAAACATGAGTCACGAACTGCGCACGCCCTTCAATGGCGTGATGGGCTTGCTGAGTTTGTTGGCGAAAACGCCGCTCAATTCGGAGCAAGGCGAATTGGTGAAGATCGCCAACGATTCGGCCAGTCATTTGCTGCAGTTATTGAATGACATTTTGGACATGTCGGCGCTGGAGTCCGGCAAGATCAGTTTGCGCCAGGAACCCGTGCATCTGCCCAGTTTTCTGAGCGGCATTGAAGCCACTTTCCAACCCTTGGCTTTGCAAAAAAACCTGCGTTTCGAAATGCGCAACGAGATTGAGGACGATCTGTGGGTGGAGTCGGACAGCACACGCCAACGGCAAATTTTGTTCAACCTGATCAACAACGCGATCAAGTTCACTGAACAAGGCCAAGTCACGCTGACCGTGCGTGCGGTGCATGATGTGCAACATAAACCTTGGCTAGAAATGGCGGTTCAGGACACCGGCATTGGCATTGACGAAGCCGCGCTGGGGCAACTGTTCCAGCGATTTTTCCAGGTGGACTCAGGCCTGTCGCGCAAATTTGCTGGCGCGGGCCTGGGCTTGCAAATTTCACTCTCGCTGGCGCGACGCCTAGGTGGCGACATCACCGTGCAAAGTCAGCCCGGCATCGGTTCGGTTTTCACGGTTCGCCTACCCTGGGTGGCCCGGCAGGCCCCCGCCCATGCGGTTGCGCATCCGGCGCCCGCTTTGGCCAATTCACGCCCGAACCGAAGTGTGCGAGTTTTGGTGGCCGAGGACCACCCCGTGAATCGCAAGTTCATGTCGATCTTGCTAGAGCGCCTGGGCTATGCGGCCACGTTTTGTGAGAATGGCGAACTGGCTGTCGCTGCGCTGCTGAGTGACGATTACGATTTGGTTTTGATGGACATCCACATGCCCGTGATGGATGGCCTGACGGCCACACGCACGATCCGGGCGATGGCGCCGCCCAAGTCACGCATCCCCATCATCGCCTTGACCGCCGATGTGCTGCAAGAAGCACGTGATCAAGCGCAAGCTGCCGGCGTCACGGCCTTCATTGCCAAACCGGTCAAACCAGAAGAGTTGGAGCCCTTGATTGCGCAGATGCTGACCCACAAGGCGTCGTCTCAGTCCTGAGCCGTAGTCCAAAGAAGAGGGCTCTTTTTAGTCAAGCAGGCATTTGTTCAGTTCGACTTGCAAGACGAGGGCAGGTACTTCAATTCCAAGCCATTGGTGGCCGCAGGGCCACAGGTCCAGCTGGAGATGGATTTGCCGCCGTCCGTGGCGCCCACCAGCTTGGTGCTGCCGGTTTGCAACGGGGTGAGTGAGATGGCATTGGCTGTACCGCTGGTGCTGCCGCGCAGGGTGGCCGCATTGCCGACCACGGTGATCACGCCGTTGGCATCGGCTGTCACGCTGCTCACGTACTGTGAGCTTTGGGTTTCGCAGGCTGTCGGTAAAGAGGTCGATACATTGGCTTGAGAGGCGGTGGTCACCGTTTCGGTGACGGCTGTTTTGCAACTTGTGGCCGCCAGCAGCATTTCAGACACCTTGGTGCGGACCGTGTAGTCCTGGTATTGCGGCAGCGCAATGGCGCCCAAGATGCCGATGATCGCGAGCACGATCATCAATTCGATCAACGTAAATCCCAGTTCAGGCTTGTGCATGGCTCCATCTCCCCTTTTGTTTTTATAAGTTTAAATCTATTGGCCTCCAATGCAAGCCTTGCGACAAGGCAAGGTGCTTTGGAGGCCAAGTGCCAGCGGGGCTGGAAGGGGTTTATTCGGCGGCTTCGGGTGCAGCAGAATGCCTGGACTGCAGAAATTTGCCAACGCCCACCACCAAGGCAGCGCCCGCAGCGGCGGCGGCGTAGTGCAGCCAAGTGTTGGCGGCCAGAACCTCAGACAAAGACACATCGCTGACGACGGTCTCGCCGCCGACCCAACCGATCAAGCCCGCGCCAAAGACGACGATGACGGGGAAACGCTCCATCATCTTGATCATCATCGAGCTGCCAAAAACCACCAAGGGAATGCTGATGGCCAGGCCGATGATCAGCAGCAATTCGTCGCCCTTGGCGGCTGCAGCCACACCGATCACGTTGTCCAAGCTCATCACCAGGTCGGCAATCAAGATGGTGCGCACGGCGGTCATCAGGTTCGATGCTTTGGGTTCGCCGTCGTCATCGCCTTCTTCTTCGCTCAGCAATTGAATGCCGATCCACAGCAGCAACACGCCGCCAATGATTTGCAAATAGGGCATGGCCAACAGTTTGGCGGCCACCACGGTCAAGGCGATGCGCAGCACCACGGCCGCACCAGAGCCGATCAAGATGGCTTTGCGCTGTTGTTCGGGGGGCAGTGAGCGGGCGGCCAAGGCAATGACCACCGCGTTGTCACCGGACAAGATGATGTTGATCCAAATGATCTTCAGCAGGCCAATCCAGAAATCCGGGTTTTGAAAAAATTCCATGTCTCTCTCCGAGGGTGCAATAAAAAAAGCGCTGACAATTTACATCGCCAGCGCTTTCAGATCTGGACCCCTATTTTAACGGGGAGTGTTCCCCGCCAGGTCCGTAGTTGTGCTTACTTCAATTGGGCTTTGAGCAATTTGCCCAATTCAGACGGGTTGCGTGTGACGATGAAGCCACACTCTTCCATGATGGCCAACTTGGCATCTGCCGTGTCGGCGCCACCAGAGATCAAAGCACCGGCATGGCCCATGCGTTTGCCAGGAGGCGCGGTCACACCGGCGATGAAGCCCACAATCGGCTTTTTCATGTTGGCTTTGCACCACATGGCCGCTTCGGCTTCGTCGGGTCCGCCGATTTCGCCGATCATGATCACCGCATCGGTGTCTGGATCGTCGTTGAAAGCGCGCATCACTTCGATGTGCTTCAAGCCGTTGATCGGGTCACCACCGATACCGACGGCGCTGGATTGGCCCAGGCCGACTTCGGTCAACATCGCCACGGCTTCATAGGTCAAGGTGCCCGAACGGGACACCACGCCAATGCGGCCTTTGCGGTGGATGTGACCGGGCATGATGCCGATCTTGATTTCGTCAGGGGTGATCAGGCCTGGGCAGTTGGGGCCGAGCAACAACGTGCGCTTGCCGCCAGCGGCTTCTTTGGCCTTCATGCGGTTGCGCACCATCAGCATGTCCTTGACGGGAATGCCTTCGGTGATACAGATCGCCAAGTCCAGATCCGCTTCCACAGCCTCCCAGATGGCTGCTGCAGCGCCAGCTGGGGGCACGTAAATCACGGACACGGTGGCACCGGTTTCCGAAGCCGCTTCTTTGACCGAAGCGTAGATCGGGATGTTGAAGATGGACTCGCCCGCCTTCTTGGGGTTCACGCCAGCCACGAAACAGTTTTTACCGTTCGCATATTCCTGGCATTTTTCCGTGTGGAACTGACCGGTTTTGCCGGTAATGCCTTGGGTGATGACTTTGGTGTCTTTATTGATGTAGATCGACATGTTGGTTCCTAATCAGTTGAGGCCAGCGCTAAAGAGCCGTCCCGCAAAGTTAATCAGTTGGGGACAGAGCTGAAGGTCTGTCCCACAAAGATATTTATTTGACGGCGGCAACGATTTGCGTTGCAGCTTCGGCCATGGTGTCGGCAGAGATGATGGGTAGACCGGACTCGGCCAACATTTTCTTGCCGAGTTCGTCGTTGGTGCCCTTCATGCGCACCACCAAAGGCACCGACAGGTTCACGGCCTTGCAAGCCGAGATCACGCCGCTGGCGATGGTGTCGCACTTCATGATGCCGCCGAAGATGTTGAC
>CAIWWN010000280.1 GCA_903916355.1 uncultured Burkholderiales bacterium
CCAGTTCGTTCATGGCTTGTTTGAAGTCGGGCGCAGTGTCGGCCAAATAGCCGCGCATGGCGCCGACTTTGACTTCTTGCGCGGTGACCTGCGCCTTGAGCGCGGCCACACCGGCCACTGCGGCCACAGGGTTGGACTTGAGCGCGTTGCTGCTGATGCCGGTGGCGCGCAGGGCAATTTCTGCGGCGATCATTTTGTCTTTGACCAGGTTGAGTTGCTTCTCAAAGAACATGCGGCGTTGCTGGGCTTCGGTCACGGCCAGTTTGGCCAGCAGCTTTTGCAGCTCGTCCACATGGGCGTTGGCCAGGTCGGCGGCAAACTGGGGGTCTTTATCGTCCACTTCCAATGTGATCAAGCCATCTTTGCCACTGGCAGGACGGGCATTAGCAGTCAGAGCTGAGCGAGTGTCCACCTTGAATTTGGTTTCGTAGCGCTCTTGCAGTTTGAAGCGCTCGATCAACTCGTCTTGCACCCTGTTGCTTTTCATGAACGTTAAAAATTGGTCTGCAGGGTTTTTGAGGCCTGCGGCAGCCCCGGCCAAGCCACCCAGCCCGCCCAGACTGGCCAACATACTGGCGGCGGCGCTTTGCTGCTGTTGGGGTGGCAAAAACTTGACGGTGGCGGTGTAGGTAGGGGGAATAGCAAAGCTGATGCCCAGCGCAACCAGGCCCACGGCCAGTGGGCCCAGCACCAGCAGGCGCAGGTTGTCGACGATGGTTTGCAGCAGGTCGAGCAGACTGATTTCGTCGTCTTCTGGCTCTGGGGGGGCGTAGGGGGTGTCGGTCATGGTTGTGGGGTTGCTTGCTGTGGAGCGTTTGGGCGTGGCTTTATGCGCTCGCTTTGTTGTCGTCAAAAGAGGATGGATGGTATCCACCCGTTTTGGGTGCACCCCGGAACTCGATTTGGCCTTGATCTTTGAGTTGTTTGAGCCAGCGTTCAACGTTTTTGACAGAGGTCTGGAGTGATTCAGCAAGGGCATTGGCTCTCAATCCCGGATTTTGAGCAATGCGCTCTTTAAGAGCGTTTACTCCCTCACTTACTCCCTCACTTACTCCCTCACTTATTTCATCATGCGTTTTAGTGAAAGTGATAGAGATGCCGCCGCTGATTTCTTCAACCAAGAGCTGCACTTCAGGGTAGTCGGCCAGGGCTTTGCGCATGCGAATGAAGCCGCTGCCGTATTTTTCAATGCCGGTGGTGAGGTAAAAAGCTTCGGCAACCAATTTGTTGCGTAGTCTGGAGCGGTAATGGTCTT
This sequence comes from uncultured Burkholderiales bacterium, assembly GCA_903916355.1. GTDB lineage: Bacteria > Pseudomonadota > Gammaproteobacteria > Burkholderiales > Burkholderiaceae_C > Limnohabitans_A. The sequence goes on from CAIWWN010000280.1 coordinate 1,256, forward strand.
GCTGGAGCTCGGCCAGGGTGAGTCCGTCATAAAGTCGGCCGGGGCTGAAAATGCTGATGCTGTTGTCAAAAATTTTGACTTGGATGTCAGAGCCGTCTTTGTAGTCGCGGTGCACAACGGCGTTCAGCAGCGCTTCGCGCAGGGCAGGCAAGGGGTACGCAAAGCGCTCTTTACGGTGCACGGCACCCGTGATTTCAAACGCCACAGGCACATACGACACGATAAAGCGCATGGCTTGGTCAACCGCCTCAAACAAGGTGTCGGTGATTTGCCGGTCGTCAATGATGAGGCTGGGTGTTTTGAACCGCCCAATGTGGATGTTGTGCCGCAGGGGTTCTTTGGCAAACAGCAGCATGGCGGCCCAAGTGGGGTGGCCTTGGTTGATGTAGTTGAGCTTGTTCAGAGCGGCAAGGCTGTCGGTAGTGCCCAACGCAAACCGACCACCGCCGTTGACTTGTTTCACAAACTGCTCCACTTTGTCCATGGACAGGTCTTGCAGTTGGGCGTTGTGGGCGGGGTAGGAGTCCCAAGAAAGTTGCAGCGATTGCAAGTACAGGTCGCTGATTTCGCTGGCGTTGAGCGCCTGATTGGTGTTGCTGACTCGTTTGTAATAGCGCCCTTTGATGCTAACGGGCTTGACCGGGAATTCAGCCACACTGATCACGACCATGGTTTTGCCGTTAAAGCTATACGCTTCGATTTCGGGAATGATGCTGGGGCTGGTAGCCGCTTTGATTTGCACCAACCATTCGTTCAAGCTTTCTTTGCCGAGCGTGGTGCCCTGCAATGTGCCTTGGTCTGTCACGCCCACAAGCACGCGCCCGCCTTTGGCATTTGCAAAGCCCACAAGGGTTTCGATGCAGGCTTTGTCAAACGAAGTTTTAAATTCCTGCGTTTGTGTCTCGCCTGCGTCGAGCCAGTGCTGAAGAGTCTGCGGAGTCACGCTTGGGGTCGCTCCATTAGCCTTGTGGCTTGCGCAATCATGCTTTGGCCTGCAGCCACCAAAGTGGCGACATGCTGGTGACCGGTTTGCAGCGCGCTGGTCAAAATAGCCAAGTCTTCTATGTATTCGTGCACCATTTGGTTGCGCAGTTTTCTGACTTCTAGCCAGGTTTCTGAGGATTCGATCCAGCCCAGTCTTTCTGCCTTGTCGAGGTTGTCTATGGCTGCGCCAGGCTTTTCGGCCATGGCCAGCAGCAACTGAGGCAAGAATTTGTCACCCAGATTGTCTTGCAAGCGGCCAAATCGGCTCACAAAGGCATCCAGGCGCTCGGCCAGAATCGGGTCGGTTTCTATTTTCTGTGCGGCTTCGACCGTAAACAGGTCGGCAAACAGTCTGCGGTCCGTGTCTTGCAGGTGTTGAATTTCTTTGTGCGTGATGCGGCACAAAAATGCCAGCCGCTCGTGGTGTGCCGGGCTGAGCGTCATAGCCGCACGCCTTCTTGCTGGGCAATGCGGTGAATGGGTTGCTCCAGCAAGTTAGGCGCTTTGAGCAAAACATCGACCTTGCGGCCGTGCATGGCACGTGAGACGCGGCTGGCCATGCGGGCCGCCATGAGTGCTGGCTCGGCCACCGCTTGGTCGACCTCGACCATCAAGTCCACGTCGCCGCCTTTTTTGTCGTCATCCACCCGCGAGCCAAACAAAGTGACCTGCGCGCCCTCCCCCAACACGGCTTGCGCGGTGCTTTTGATGGTGTCGATTTGGGCGGGGGTTAGGCGCATATGGGATGTATCAGGTACTTAGCTCAAGCTTGTTTCGCCTGTCGGAGGCTCTATACCCAAGCGAGTCAACTCGGCCTCTGTTTTAGCAATCACATCAAACAACATTTGGCTCGATTGGCGCGCAAGGTGCAAACTGTCTAAGAAATCTTGCGCGTCTTGCATATATTCATGCACCAAGGCGTTGCGGAGTTTTCTTGCCGCCAGAAATTCATCGGCACTGACTAAAATCCCAGCGCGCTCGGCGAAATTTAAGACATCAATTTGTGTTTTGTATTGTTCACCCACGAGTTGCGCATAGCGGGGGAGAAGCTTTTCACCTAGGTGGTCTTGCAAGCGACCAAAGCGGCTGACAAAGGCTTCTACTTTTTCTGCCAACGCAGGGCGCTGGGTAAGGTTTTCAACCCAAAGTAGATCAATGTCCAAAGCAAACAACGTTGTGTGACTGTAATGAAGTTGGACTGCTTCTTTTTTCGCTAACTCAAGACTTAGCCATGTATTGCCAGCATGTACAGAGAGGTGATGCTGTGCGCTCATAAGCGGACACCTGTTTGGCGCGCAATGTCGAACACGGGAACTGGCGCACTTGCTGGGTCTTTGACAAGTATGTCTATTTTGCGATCGCCCAATTGGCGAATGAGTTGCGCATAAATTTTCCCTATGACAAGCGGCTTGTTTCTCACAGGTATCGCCGATTCCATCAGCAGGTCGATATCGCCGCCTTTTTTGTCGTCATCCACCCGCGAGCCAAACAAAGTGACCTGCGCGCCCTCCCCCAGCACGGCTTGCGCAGTGCTTTTGATGGTGTCGATTTGGACGGGGGTTAGGCGCATGGGGCTAAGGCGAAGTTGGCTCTTATTGTGGAAGAAACGGATTTTTGATTTCGATACCCAGCAGCATTTGACCGTTGTGCATGTCTTCGGTCATGAGCGTTACAGCACCACTCGCTTTAGCAGCGGCCACGATGTGTGCGTCATAAAACGACAGTTGGTGTTCTTGTGCAATCTGCGTGGCCTGTGCGTGGGTATCGACCGTGAGGGGCACAATGTGGCAAGTGGCTTTGACGGCATTCAACAAATCGTGAATTTCTGGCCAGGGCATTTTGAGTTTTCTGAGGCAAACCGATGTCACTTCATTGAGCACTTGCACGCTGATGGTGGGTTTTCTGGTCAGCAGTGCTTCTGCGGTATCGGCTTTGTGTTTGTCGGCCGATAGCAGGTACAGGATGACGTTGCTGTCCAGAAAGATGCCATTCATCGCTCTTCGTTGGCTTCAAGCCGGTCAAAATGAAAGTCGGTCGGTAGGCGTCCCCGCAGTTCGCGTAGACGGATCAACAGCTCGGTTGGAGTGGGTTTCTTACTCACTTCAAAGTTTTTTTCACCCACCATGTGCAGCTCTACTTCTTCGCCTTCTTTAAGGTTAAGCGCTGCAACCAAGGTGGCCGGAAAACGAACAGCGAGGGAGTTTCCCCATTTGGCAACTTGCATTCAAACCTCCTCGTTGATATACAAAATTAAATTGTATATCAAAGCATCTTGAGCGGTGCTTTTGATGGTGTCGATTTGGGC
>CAIWWN010000281.1 GCA_903916355.1 uncultured Burkholderiales bacterium
CGCAGCGGGACTTGCACCCGCAGGTATGCGCCCATGTCGGGCACACCAGGTGTGCGCCCATGCTGGGCGCACCCAGAAAAAAACCCGCTTCCTTTCGGAAAGCGGGTTTTTTGTATGTGGTGGTGATAGGTGGATTTGAACCACCGACATCAGCATTATGAATGCTGCGCTCTAACCAACTGAGCTATATCACCGTTCAAGCCCAAAATTATAAACCAGTTTATGTGGTGCTTTTTGCCCAATCAGTCTTTGAACGGGGGATTGAATTTTCCTTCGGGAAGGCCAAACCGATCGATCGCAGCTTTCATCAGGCCCACACCAATGAGGCACCCAACCCAATCTCCCGCGGCCATGGCCATCAGTTGCACAGGGTTGTGCCATTGCAGGGGGTCAAAAAACGTCCAAAAAAGGTGGTGCAACAGCGTACTGAACAGACCGTAGAGAAGCGTCAACTGCAGCAATTCGCGCAGTGACGTCAAATCAACGGGCCGACGCAGCCATCGCGTCAAGAGCGAATAGGCGCATACGGGCGCCAATGCTGCGCACGCGTTGTTAGCTGCCCAAATGAAATCCGGTTCATAAAGGGCGTTCCCCAGCATCAGGCCCCCCAAAAAAATGGCGATGAATCCATTGAGCCGGCCCAGAACCAAGACGTAAAACACCCGCAAAAATGCGGGTAAATAAATCAAATTGACATGGGAAGAAATTTCAAAAGACTGAAACACCCACACATTGGCCATATGCAGCAAGGCGTAAATGGCTGAGGCCACGAGGATCAGTATGAGTTCCAAAAAAATCTCATGTTGGGTGAGTTAACGCTAATTTGCCATCAAACGATGCAAGTCCAATGGCTGTATTTTACATTTTGCACAAACCGTGGGAATGCGTTGCGAGAGCGTGCATGCGTGTTTCACAACATGCGTTAGTCTTTCTCGACCTGTGCTTGCAAGTTGGTCACAGGAAATCGAGTATCTTGGGTGTCTTACCCACCCCATGTTCGTCCATGATGTCTTTTCAAGCCTTACAGTCCCGCCCTCGATTGCTCCTTTGCGCCTTGTTGGGGGTGGTCACTTGGGCGGTCTTGCCCCATTTCATGGCGCTGCAAGAAGTCACCCGCATCATCGTGGGCTGGAACGCTGGGGCCAGCCTGTATTTGGGACTGGTGGCTTGGATGATGTTCAGCTCCAGTCACGAGCGCATGCGTCAAAGGGCCTTGAAGCAAGACGATGGCAAAACCGTCATTTTGGCGTTGGTGGTCGTCTCAGCGCTGATTTGCCTGACCTGCTTGGTGTTCGAGTTGTCGGTGGCCAAAGACCTGCATGGCACTTCACGCGAACTGCACATTGGCCTGGCCGGTTTGACCGTTTTCACTTCTTGGGCTTTTACGCACGTGATGTTTGCGCTGCACTACGCGCATGACTATTACGTGGCCGTCACCGCAGGGCAGCCCGGCGGTTTGGAGTTTCCAGGTCAGCACCCACCGGACTATGGTGACTTTGTCTACTTTGCCTGTGTCATTGGCACATCAGGACAAACCGCTGACGTGAGTTTCACCAGTCGCAGCATGCGTCGCACTGGTTTATTGCATTGCGTTCTGGCTTTTTTCTTCAACACCACTTTGCTGGCGCTGACCATCAACATCGCCTCGGGCTTGATGTGAGCTGACACGCGCTTACCGAGAGCCGGCTTCCTTGGGGACCCAGGCATGGGCTTTCAGTTGGGCCAATGTGACCACCTCCAAGGCCTTGGCGTGGGTGGAGTCCAAAATCACCGGCGGAGCGACGCCGGCCTCCAGCGCCTCTTTCCAGCGCAGCGCGCACAGGCACCAGCGGTCGCCCGGTTGCAGGCCGGCAAACCGGTACTCTGGGCGCGGGGTCATCAAATCGTTGCCGCGCTGCAGCGAGAAAATCAAAAATTCCTGCGTCATCCGGGCACACACCACATGGGTGCCATGGTCCTCCTCATCGGTCTGGCAGCAGCCATCACGGAAGTACCCGGTCAAGGGGTCGTAGGAGCAGGGCAGCAGATCGTCACCCCAAACATTCAGAGCTTGCATGCGGACTTTCAGGTAATCAAATAGCCGCCGTCCACGGGCAGGATCACGCCCGTGACGAAGGCCGCGGCCGGACTGGCCAAAAACAACACGGGGCCGGCGACATCGGCCGGCGTACCCCAACGGGCCATGGGTGTGCGCCCCAAGATCACGGCAGACCGCGCCGCGTCTTCTTGCAGCGCCTGGGTCAAAGGGGTGGCAATCCAACCTGGGGCAATGGCGTTGACCCGCACGCCATCAGGCGCATACGCAATGGCCAGCGACTTGGTCAGCTGCGCCACCGCGCCCTTGCTGGCGCTGTAAGCCGGCACCAAACCGCCGCCAAAGAAACTGAGCATGGAGGCCGTGTTGATGATGCAACCCCGGCTTTGCGCCAACAGCGCACGGGCCCCGGTGCACAGCCGCATCGTGCCTTGCACATTGATGTCCAGCACCTCCCCAAACACCTCGGGGTCATGCTCTTGGCCGCGACGAATCACGCCTGCGCAGTTGACCAACACATTGAGCTGGTGAAACTGCGCCACACACGCTTGCACCTGATCGGCCTGCCGCACGTCCAGCAGTTGCACTGCGGCCCCAGCCAGCAAAGGGTCGCTGCGGGCGCGTTCTACTTCTGGGGCCGTGGCCCCGGTGAGCGTGACCCGGGCACCGGCTTGCAAAAACGCGTGGGCAATGCCGGCACCAATGCCGCTGGTGCCGCCAGAGACCAGCACCTGGCGGTCTTGAAAGGGCAATGAAGATGTCATCGTGGATTGCATGCCCTGAGGTTACACCGCATAACGCTGGCGCAAATCGCGCTTGAGCAATTTGCCACTCGGATTTTTAGGCAAGGTATCGGTAAACACCACCCGCTTGGGCGATTTGAAAGTCGCCATGTGGGCGTTGCAATGCCGGATCACATCGTCCTCGCTCAAAGTCTGGCCGGCCTTGACCACAATGACAGCGGTCACCGCTTCCACCCATTTGGGATCGGGCAGGCCGATCACCGCCACTTCGCTGACCTGTGCCAGGCGGTAAATCATTTCTTCTACCTCGCGGCTGGCGACGTTTTCGCCGCCGGTCTTGATCATGTCTTTCTTGCGGTCCACCACGGTGATGTAACCCTCGTCGTCGATGGTGGCCAAGTCCCCGCTGTGGAACCAATCGCCTTCAAACGATGCCCGAGTGCGCTCGTCATCATGAAAGTAACCCAGCATGAGGTGCGGAGAGCGGTGCACGATCTCGCCCACCTCGCCGCCTGGCGCAACGTCTTGCATCTGATCGTTGACCACCCGGGTCTCCACATTCAGAACGGCTTTGCCGCAGGAACCCGGCTTGCGCAGTTGGTCTTCAGGACCGAGCATGGTGGCCAGGGGCGCGATCTCGGTTTGACCATACAAGTTCCACAAGCGCACCTTGGGCAGGCGCGTGGCCAGTTCTTTCAGCACTTCCACCGGCATGATGGACGCGCCGTAATAACCCTTGGCCAAACTGACCAACTTGGCGGGGTCGAACAGGGGCGAGCGCAACAGGGCAATCCACACCGTGGGCGGCGCAAAGAAGCTGGTGATCTTGTATTTTTCAATCAAAGCCAGCAGGTTATCAGGCACCGGCTTGGACGTGATGACATTGGTGCTGCCCATGTAAATCGCCGGGCCAAAGAACACATCGAGTTGCGCGCAGTGGTACAGGGGCAAGGCGTGCAGGGCCAGATCGTCTTGCGCAATGGCCGCATCGACCACGCAGCTGACGTACTGCCACAGCACCGCGTCGTGCGTCAGCATCGCGCCTTTGGGTGTGGACTCGGTGCCGCTGGTGTAGACAATCTGCGCCAGGGCATCGCTCTGCAAATGCACGTCGGGCAAGGGGTCTTGGCAAGCGGCCAGCGTGTCAAAGTTGTGCATGCCTTCGACCGGCTCGCTGGCGTCCTCCGAAGGCAGCCAGATGAATTGCTGCACCTGCGTTTCCAGCGCCGCAGCGGCCTGCGCCAGTTCGGCCAGCCCACTGTCGGTGGCCAAGGTTTGCGCCCCAGCATGGCGCAGGATGTAGGCCACCTCGTCGGCTTTGAGCATGAAATTGATCGGCACCATCACGGCGCCGCGCCGCGCCAAAGCAAAACGCAAGGCGGCGAAGCCGTGTGAGTTGCGCGCCAACACCGCGACCTTGTCGCCTTCGGCCACGCCCATTTGCGCCAAACCCACCGCCAAGCGGGTGACCAGGGCGTCAAATTCTGCGTACGTCCACTGCGTAGCGCCGCAAACGATGCCGGTTTTGGCTGGCAAACGGATGGCGGTGCGGCGCAAAGCGTCGGCAATGGTTTGTCGTCGCACGATGGGATGCAGGGTGGGGTGAATGGTGAGGGACATGAGGGACTTATATGGATGCCTCCCGGGTAGCAAGAGAAATTTGTGTCGTGTTGCGAAGAAGTCGGCTGCTCTCTTATATCCGGCCTTGATTGCGTGGTCCGCCTGGTTTCCCAGAC
>CAIWWN010000282.1 GCA_903916355.1 uncultured Burkholderiales bacterium
ATGGCGACGGCCCATACCCGGTCATCATGGCCCATGGGCCCTATGGGAAATGGCTCTCCTTATAAGACGAGGTTTGGGGTGGGCAGTGGAGAATGCTTTGCAATGAAGAGCCCGAGATCATCAAACTCTCGAGTGGCAAAGCCGGCCTCTGCTGTCGCTGCATTTGAAAAAACCAAGTCCGCCATTTTGTCGGGCAAATTCCACCCCTTCACAGGCCCCATCAAGGACACGGACGGGAATGTCCGTGTTGCTGCAGGCAAAACCATCAGCGAAGATGAACTCTGGCAAATGAAGTGGTACGCCGATGGCGTATTAGGCAAACAACCTACCTGAAGAATCTGCATGACTGAAGTTGACTTCGAGCTGTTAGGCGCATATGAGCGCTACAAACTCATGGCGAGTTTGATTGTGCCCAGACCCATCGCCTTGGTCACCACACTCGGAGTCAACGGCATAGCCAACGCAGCCCCGTTTTCTATGTTCAACATGGTTGGAGAGGACCCGCCCATTTTGATGTTGAGCATCAACCGACTGAGTGATGGTCGGCTTAAAGATACGGCAGCCAATATTTTGGCCAGCGGTGAATTTGTGGTTCACATGACCGACGAGGCCATGGCCCAACAAATGCACGCCTGTGGCGAGGCTCTGCCCTCGGACGTGAGCGAACTTACTCATGTGGGCTTCACCTCCACCCCTTCACACACGATTACCCCGCCACGAATCGTTCAAGCGCCTGTGGCTTTTGAGTGCGTACTCCACGAAAAAATGGAAACCGAGAGCCGCTATGTGTTCATTGGACGGGTTAAATGGATGGCTGCCAGAGAGGGCTTGATCGACACCCAAGCCTGGCGGGTCAATCTACGGGACTACCATCCGGTGGCGAGGTTCGGTGCGAGTTTTTACACCACCAGCCGAGATCGCTTTGCCATTGAGGACGGCCCTGGAGAAGTGACTCAAGACAGCAACTCTATTGACCAACTCTGAAAGACGCCCCATGTTCACGCCTCAAGACGAAGCCTTCATGCAAACTGCCATTGACGCCTCCCAAACCGCCGTAGACGCAGGCGACATGCCTTTCGGGGCTGTTTTGACCTCGGCTGAAGGCGTGGGTTTGTTGGTGGCCCGAAACAACCAGGTCACCAGTGGCGACTGCACCGGCCATGCCGAAATGGTGTTGGTACGTGAAGCCACTCGGATGTTGGGTGCTAAAAGCATGGAAGGAGCTACCGTCTATGCCAGCGGCGAACCCTGCGCCATGTGTAGCGGCGCTATGTTCTGGGCCAAGATCAAACGGGTGGTGTACGCCGCGTCCACGCAAGACATCGTGAACGCTTTGGGTGTACCCATGCTGCCCATCACCAGCAGTACAGTGTTGGCAAATGCCCAGCCCGCAATGCAGGTGCAAGGGCCGCTACTGCAAGCCCAAGCCTTGGCGGTGCTGAACAAGCCTTCATGAAAACTCCGCGGCCGTAGATTTCATGATGCCAAAGCTTTGGGTGCGAGCGCAGGATTGTTTTTGAACTTGATTTCAGCTGTCCAAAGATCCAAAGCCTCCTGCATGCGAAGCCAACTCTCAGGCGTGCCGCCTACAGCTCTTGCAATGCGAATGGCCATCTCCGCTGTAACTGCTTTTTTCTCGTGAAGTAAGTCTGATACGGTTTGTCGACTGACCATGAGACGCGCAGCAAACTCACCTTGTGTCCATGCCAGTTCTGGCAGCACATCCTCACGCAGAACTGCGCCAGGGTG
>CAIWWN010000283.1 GCA_903916355.1 uncultured Burkholderiales bacterium
CACGATATGGGCGTGATTGCTGAAACCTGCGACCGCGTGGCCGTGATGTACGCCGGGCGCATCGCCGAAATCGGCCCGGTGCACCAAGTGATCAACCAACCGTCGCACCCCTACACCTCAGGCCTGATGGCCGCTATCCCCGACATGAGCAGTGACCGCGAACGCCTGAACCAAATTGACGGCGCCATGCCACGCCTGAACGCTATTCCCACAGGTTGCGCCTTCAATCCACGCTGCCCGCAGGTGGTTGACCGCTGCCGGCAAGAACGCCCTGAACTGATGCAGGCCACAGCCACGCAAGCCGCCTGCTGGCAAGTGCAAGGGGGTGCCCAATGACCAAGCAGCCTCTCGTCGTCGCGCACGATCTGGCCAAAACCTTTGATGTCTCTGCCCCTTGGCTGAACCGCGTGCTGGAGGGCAAACCGCGCCAACTGCTGCACGCGGTGGACGGTGTGAGTTTTGAAATTCAACGCGGTCAAACCTTGGCCCTGGTGGGCGAGTCGGGTTGCGGCAAAAGCACGGTAGCGCGCTTGTTGGTCGGGCTTTACGAGACCACGCGTGGCGGATTGAGTTTTGACGGGCAGGACGCGCACGCGGCCTTCAAATCGCCCGACGCCAAAGCGATGCGCAAACGCATCCAAATGATTTTTCAAGACCCCTACGCCAGCCTGAACCCACGCTGGACGGTTGAAGCCATCATTGGTGAGCCGCTGCACGAGCACGGCCTGATCTGCGACGCGGCCGAGCTTCAAGTCCGCGTGGCCGAGTTGCTGCAGTCGGTGGGCTTGTCGGCGCTGGACATGCCCAAGTACCCGCACCAGTTCTCAGGCGGGCAACGGCAAAGGATTTCGATTGCCCGCGCCTTGGCCACCGCGCCTGAATTTTTGGTGTGCGACGAGCCGACCTCGGCGCTGGACGTGAGCGTGCAAGCCCAGGTGCTGAACATCATGAAAGACCTGCAGCGCGAGCGCGGGTTGACGTATTTGTTCATCTCGCACAACCTGGCGGTGGTGCGCCATGTGAGTGACCATGTCGGCGTGATGTACCTGGGCCGCTTGGTGGAACTGGCCGACAAGCACAGCTTATTCAGCAACCCGCAGCACCCCTATACCCGGATGCTGCTGGACGCGATCCCCAAAATGCACGACACCGGCAAGGCCCGCACCCCGGTGCAAGGCGAGGTGCCCAACCCACTGAACCCGCCCTCAGGTTGCAGCTTTCACCCGCGTTGCCCGCAAGTGACCGACCGTTGCAAAACCGAAAGGCCAGCGTGGCGTGAACTCAAAGGCATCAAGATCGCGTGTCACGTGGCGGCTTGACCTGCGCCCCGAGAGGGCTTGGGTCAGCTAGCTTTGCAATCGCTCAGGTATACCGCTTGCTGCGCAAATTGTTTTTCATATCGCGCAGCAGCGGTTGCAGTTTCTCGCCCATGCGCAGGGCCACGGTGGTGGCCAAAATATCAATGATCAACAAATGCAGCAAGCGCGACACCATGGGGCTGTATTTGTCATAGCCCTCGGGGTGGTCGGCCGTGAGGTGAATGTGCCCCGCGCCGGCCAGGGGTGAGCCGCTGGCGGTGATGACGATGGTGGTGGCGCCGCGTTTGCGGGCAATGTCGCAAGCGTCCATCAGGTCGCGGGTGCGACCGGAGTTGGAGACGATCACCACGCAGTCGCCGGGGTTGAGCATGGAGGCGCTCATGACTTGCATGTGACCGTCGCTGTAGGCGATGGTGTTCAGGCCCAGGCGGAAAAATTTGTGCTGCGCGTCTTGCGCCACGATGCCAGAGTTGCCCACGCCATAGAACTCGATGCGGCGGTTGGAAATTTGTGTATCGACCAGGGCTTTGACGGCGTGCTCCAGCGCAAAAAAGCTGGCGTCGTTACGGTATTTCAAAAAAGCCGCAACCGTGTTGTCAATCACTTTGACGGCGACATCGCTGGTCTTGTCATCCACGTCCACGCTGCGGTGGATAAAGGGCACGCCTTCGCTCACACTGCCGGCCAGTTTGAGTTTGAAGTCTGACAGGCCGTCGTAGCCCATGCTGCGGCAAAAGCGCACCACCGTGGGTTTGCTCACGTGCGATCGGTCAGCCAGTTCGCTGACGGGCAGTTTGGCAAAAGCACGTGGATCGGCCAAGACCAGTTTGCCCACCCTTTGCTCAGCCGGGGCCAGTGAGGGCAATGACGCCTTGATTCGATCCAACATGCGGTGTCTCCAGAAAAATCAGGTCTCTTCGCTCCAGCAAAAGCCGTCGCGGGCAATCATAGCGCTGGAGGCGCTGGGGCCCCAGGTGCCAGCA
>CAIWWN010000284.1 GCA_903916355.1 uncultured Burkholderiales bacterium
ACGCTTTAGCGGAGCCGCCAAACTTGGCCGCCAACACGGTCGTGATGGCCGCCGTCAGCGTGGTTTTACCGTGGTCAACGTGACCGATGGTGCCCACGTTCACGTGTGGCTTGGTCCGTTCAAATTTCTCTTTTCCCATTTCAATTCTCCAAAGAACTTGACCCGTGTATTGGTTTTACGTTTGCATCAAATTGCTGATTCACTCCGCACGGGCACAGAGTGGCACTTGATCGCAGACAGGTTTAAATTTTCCTAATCAGTTGAGGACAGAGCAAGCCGCTGAGCGATTTGGTCTGTTGCACAAGCTCATTATTTCGCTCTTGAAGCGACGATGGTTTCAGCCACGTTACGTGGGGCTTCCGCGTAATGTTTGAATTCCATCGTGTAAGTGGCACGACCTTGCGACATGGAGCGCAGGGTGGTCGAGTAGCCGAACATTTCAGACAAGGGCACCTCGGCCTTGATGGCTTTACCGCCACCCACCATGTCGTCCATGCCTTGCACCATGCCGCGACGTGAAGACAAATCGCCCATCACGTTACCGGCATAGTCTTCAGGTGTTTCCACTTCCACAGCCATCATAGGCTCCAGAATCACGGGCTGGGCTTTGCGGCAACCTTCTTTGAAACCAAAGATGGCGGCCATTTTGAAAGCCAATTCGTTCGAATCCACATCGTGGTACGAACCGAAGTGCAGAGTGACCTTGACGTCCACCACAGGGTAGCCGGCGAGCACGCCTTGACCCAAAGCTTCTGTCACGCCTTTTTCAACCGCAGGAATGTATTCGCGAGGAACCACACCGCCTTTGATGGCATCCACGAACTCGAAACCTTTGCCTGGCTCTTGGGGTTCAATTTTCAGAACCACGTGACCGTATTGACCCTTACCACCGGACTGACGCACGAACTTGCCTTCGGCCTCTTCGACGGTCTTGCGGATGGTTTCGCGGTACGCCACCTGAGGCTTGCCGACGTTGGCTTCCACGCCAAATTCGCGCTTCATGCGGTCGACAATAATTTCCAAGTGCAATTCGCCCTGACCACCAATGATGGTCTGGCCCGACTCTTCGTCGGTCGTCACACGGAAAGATGGATCTTCAGCAGCCAAACGCGCCAGTGCCATGCCCATTTTTTCTTGGTCGGCCTTGGTCTTAGGCTCCACAGCTTGGCGAATCACGGAGTCCGGGAACACCATGCGCTCCAAGGTGATCACAGCGTTGGGATCGCACAAGGTTTCGCCCGTGGTCACGTCTTTCAAGCCCACGCAAGCGGCGATGTCGCCGGCGCGGATTTCGTCAACTTCTTCACGGTTGTTAGCGTGCATCTGCACGATACGGCCGATACGCTCTTTCTTGCCGCGCACCGCGTTGTAAACGGTGTCGCCCTTTTTCAGAACGCCAGAGTAGACGCGCACGAAAGTCAACTGACCCACAAACGGATCGGTCATCAATTTGAAGGCCAAGGCCGCAAATTTTTCGTTGTCGTCGGCTTTGCGTGTGATTTCTTTCTCATCTTCGTCAAAACCTTTGATGGCCTTAACGTCCAATGGCGAAGGCATCAATTCCAGAACCGCATCCAGCATGCGCTGCACGCCCTTGTTCTTGAAGGCGGTACCGCACAACATGGGCTGAATTTCGCTGTTGATGGTGCGCACGCGCAGGCCGTGCGTAATTTCTTCTTCAGTCAAGTCACCTTCTTCGAGGTACTTGTTCATCAACTCATCAGAGGCTTCGGCCGCAGCTTCCACCATTTTTTCACGCCATTCTTTAGCGAGCTCAATCAGCTCGGCGGGAATTTCTTCAAAAGTGAACTTCATGCCTTGGGAAGCTTCGTCCCAAATGATGGCTTTCATCTTGCGCAGATCGACCACGCCAGTGAAGTTTTCTTCAGCGCCGATGGGGATCACGATCGGCACAGGATTGGCCTTCAGGCGCAACTTCATCTGCTCCACGACTTTGAAGAAGTTGGCACCGGTACGGTCCATCTTGTTCACAAAAGCCAAACGTGGCACTTTGTATTTGTTAGCTTGACGCCACACGGTTTCGGATTGGGGCTGAACGCCACCCACCGCGCAGTAGACCATGCAAGCGCCGTCGAGCACGCGCATCGAACGCTCAACTTCAATCGTGAAGTCCACGTGTCCGGGGGTGTCGATGATGTTGATGCGGTGGTCAGGGAAGGAGCCGTCCATGCCTTTCCAGAAGCAGGTCGTGGCAGCCGAGGTGATCGTGATGCCACGCTCTTGCTCTTGCTCCATCCAGTCCATGGTGGCAGCGCCGTCGTGCACTTCACCAATTTTGTGGTTCACGCCAGTGTAAAAAAGAATACGCTCTGTCGTCGTGGTTTTACCAGCGTCAATGTGCGCCGAAATACCGATGTTGCGATAGCGCTCGATAGGGGTAATGCGAGCCATAAAATTCTCCAAAGATGATGTGCTAAAGCCCGCCACCCCAAAGGGGCCAGCGGGCTGGCTTCTGACAGTGTCGGGCCTCTTGATGAAGCCCGTGTGAATCAGAAGCGGAAGTGCGAGAACGCCTTGTTGGCTTCAGCCATGCGGTGAACTTCGTCACGCTTTTTCATGGCACCGCCGCGGCCTTCGTTGGCTTCGAGCAATTCGTTGGCCAAACGCAGGGCCATGGACTTCTCACCACGCTTGCGAGCGGCTTCTTTGATCCAGCGCATCGACAGAGCCAAGCGACGAACAGGGCGCACTTCAACAGGCACCTGGTAGTTCGCACCACCCACGCGGCGGGATTTCACTTCCACCATGGGTTTGACGTTGTTGATGGCGATGGAGAAGAGTTCCACAGGGTCTTTGCCTGTTTTCTTTTCCATGTTTTCGAGGGCACCGTAAATAATGCGCTCGGCAACAGCTTTTTTGCCGCCTTCCATGATCACGTTCATGAACTTGGAGAGCTCGACATTACCGAACTTGGGATCCGGCAGGATTTCACGTTTAGGGACTTCACGACGACGTGGCATATTTCACCTCATATTGCTTCAGTTGGCGTCTTTTCAGACACCGCGAGAGTTATTCAAAACTCTCACTTACTCGACCCACCCAGACAATTCTGAGCTTCGGGTCACTTCGCTGTACTACCGCGCCACGCGGGAGACAGCACCGAAAAATTCAAACCGACAGGGCTTACTTGGCTTTTGGCTTTTTAGCGCCGTACTTGGAACGCGACTGCTTGCGGTCTTTCACGCCTTGCAAATCGAGCGAACCGCGCACGATGTGGTAACGCACACCTGGCAAATCCTTGACACGACCACCGCGCACCAGAACCACCGAGTGTTCTTGCAGGTTGTGACCTTCACCGCCGATGTACGAAATGACTTCGAAACCGTTGGTCAAGCGAACTTTGGCGACTTTACGCAGCGCAGAGTTAGGTTTTTTAGGCGTCGTGGTGTAGACGCGGGTGCAGACGCCGCGGCGTTGCGGCGAGTTTTGCATCGCGGGGCTTTTTGACTTGGTCGTTTCGACCTCGCGCCCCTGACGCACCAATTGATTGATGGTTGGCATTGTTTAAAACGTCCCTAAACGTTTGGATTAGATAAAAGAATCTTCCCCGCTCCAATTGCGGAAAAGCTCTCCAGTATATACCGATTCACCCTATGGGGCAAATTAACCCGGGGAACGAGGACCCCGCAACCCCTTGCTGAACGGGCTTGCTGGGCAAAGTCAGCCCTGGCGCCGCGCCATCATTGGATCCACAGGCGCAGCGCATCCCATGCGCGGCCCGCCACGCCGGCCTGTTCGACGGCTTCAAGCGCCATCAAAGGCACGTCCACCATGGGCTGGCCGGCACGCGTCACCTTGAGCGATCCCACCACCTGGCCTTTGGCAAACGGCGCCACCAAGGGCTCCGGGCGGACCACCTGGGTTTTCAGTTGGGCCGCACTGCCTGCGGGCACGGCCACCACAATGGCGTTGGGCTGGCCCAACTTGAGGTTGGCGCTCTGGCCTTTCCAGACGGCCGGGCTGACCACCGCCTGGCCGGCCTCGAACAATTTCACGGCCTCAAAAGCCGTGTAACCCCAATTGAGTAGTTTTTGCGACTCATTGGCACGGGCGTTTTCGCTGACCGTCCCCAAAACCACGGTCAGCAGGCGGCGCGAACCGACGTTGGGGAAATCCCGCTTGGCCGTGGCCACCAGGCAATAGCCCGCCGCGTCGGTGTGACTGGTTTTCAATCCGTCCACTGTCGGGTCGCGGAACAGCAACAGGTTGCGATTGCTGTCATTGGCCGCGGGCGTGCCTTCGTAGCGGTATTTTTTCAAGGCGTAGTAGCCCACGTATTCGGGAAAGTCCCGCATCAAACGCGAAGCCAGCAAACTGACATCACGCGCCGTGGTCGTGTGCCCAGGCTCGGTCAGGCCCTCCGGGTTTTTGTAGGTGGTGGCCTTCATGCCCAGGATCTTGGCCTGCACATTCATCATTTCAACGAAATGCGCCGCCGTGCCGCCCACCGCCTCGGCCAAGGCCATGGTCGCGTCATTGCCCGACTGCACAATCATGCCTTTGATCAAATCCTCGGCGGGCACTTTCATCTTGGGGTCAATGAACATGCGTGAGCCTGGCATCTTCCAGGCATGCTCACTGACTGGGAAGCTTTGTTTCAAGTCGATTTTGCGGGACTTGAGTGCATCAAACACCAAATAAGCCGACATCAGTTTGGTCAAAGAAGCCGGCTCGACCGCCATGTCCATGTCCTTGGCCGCCAAAATTTGATTGGCCGTGAGGTCGAGCACGATATAAGCCCGCGCAGCAATCTCAGGCGGTTGAGGCATTTGCCCCCAAGCACCGGCACACCCCAGCAGGCAAGCCATCGCCAGCCACGATTTCAGTCTCATTTTCATCACAAGTTTCACAAAGGTGTAAAAACCAGGGGGCCTTAGGCGCGCAAATGGCGCATCACCAAAGACTTCAACAAGGGCAGTTGTCCGTGAAAGAAATGCGCCACCCCGGGAATCACCGTCACCGGCAACGATTGGGGTCGGGCCCAGTCCATCACGCTGTGCAGTGGCACGGTGTCATCTTGCTCGCCGTGCAACACCAAAGTGGCTTCATGCGTCTGTGGCGGCAAGGGCGCCACCAAGAAACGCGAGGCCGCCGCACCGACCAACACCACCTTGTCGACAGACCGTGTCCGCCAAGTCTGCGCCAACGCATGGCTGGTGACAAAAGCGCCAAAAGAAAATCCAGCAAAGGCCAGTGGTTGGTCAGCAGGCGCCGTTTGTGCCACCACGGCCAGCATGTCAGTCAATTCGCCGCGGCCTTCGTCATAGACGCCGGCACTGGCGCCCACACCGCGAAAATTAAAGCGCACCGCGCGCCAGCCGCACTGCACAAAAGCACGGGCCAGGGTTTGCACCACTTTGTTTTGCATCGTTCCGCCAAACAAGGGATGCGGATGGGCAATCACCACCGTACCTCGAACGCCGGCCGTGGCGGCATCTGGCAAGTCCAGCAAGGCTTCAATCACACCGGCCTCCCCCTTGAGGCTCAGTTTTTGTGTGCCCGAGTTCATCAGCGCCCCAAATGTGCAGGGGTCACCAGTCGCTCTACCACGCGACCCTCTTTCAAATGGCTGTCGACGATTTCATCTATGTCGCTCTGATCCACATAGGTGTACCACACCCCTTCAGGGTAGACCACGGCCACCGGGCCGCCGGCGCAGCGGTCTAAACAGCCCGCTTTGTTGACGCGCACCTGGCCAGGTCCCGACAAACCCAAGGCTTTGATGCGACTTTTGCAGTGGTCGAATCCGGCTTGGGCCTGATGGTTGGCGCATGCATCTTCGCCGTTTTTGCGCTCGTTCAAGCAGAAAAAAATGTGGCGCTGGTAGTAAGGCGTAGTGGGCAGAGTCATGCGCGTATTTTAAGCAGTGAAGTTGCTTGACTATTGCGCTTGCCGATCAGAGGTCGACAGCCTTTGCAACAGATACGCCATTGCGGCATAGGGCCACAGCCATCCGATCCATTGAATCAAACCATGAAAGCGAATGAATCGGCCCTGCTCCCAGGTTTGCACAGTAAGCGCGAAATAGGCATCCGTGGCCGAGTTATTCAAAAGTGCCAATTGCCACGCCAAGCCCACCAAGGCCGTGGCCAAACAAGCCCGGCGGCTGAGCAAGGTCGACAAGGCGGCGGCAAACAAGGCCGCCATCAATCCGGCACGGACTTCGGTACTGGTCCAGTCCCAGGCGTGAACCGGTCCATACGTGAGCGCGGCCGATAAAGCGCTTGCCAAAAAACCAATCCCCAAGAACACCCCCATCGCCACCATGCGTTGCTGAAAGGTGCGCACCACACTGAAGGCCAGCAAGCAAGGCACGATCAAACCCAGCATCACACACAGCACTTCGGCGATCTGCAGCATGGGCTGCAATTCCACCTCCCGCAGCGGCAGCCATTCCAGCCAAGGCGTCCCCTGCAGCCAGTCGGCCACCGATTCTTCCAGCCGTTCATAGACCTGACCCAAACCAAACGCCACCGGCGCCGGAAACAACAAGCCCACGGGCCACAGGGCCAGCAAGACCAATGCGCCGCGTGCGTTGCCAATGAACCACTTGGCCCTGAAGCGGCCCCAGCGCGCCAGCGCGCCCAACCAAGTCAGCACCGCCGCCGTGGCCCCGCCCAGCCAAGCCCCAGCCACATTCAGCAGCCAATCCACATTGGAGGGGACACGTGCAGGCAAAAAGAATTGCAGCGACTCCAGCGCCCAAGACAGCGCTGCAGCCAAGAAAAAAGTCAGGGTCAAAGCCGGCAGGTGGGGCCAAGTGCGGCGAAACCCCAGCGTCAAGAAAAACCCCAAAGGGGCGTAGCCCAGCACATTGGAGATCACATCGAACACGGTCCAGTAGCGCGGCCAAGGCGCCCACATGAAACCCCAAGGTGCAATGCCTTGAACACGCCAGCCATCAAACGGGTACAAACTGGCATAGACAATCAGGCTGACGTAGACCCACGTCAATGGCCAGGCAGAGGTCTTTTGCATCCCGGCGCCGTCAAAAAGGCTTGACCACCACCAGCACCACAATGAGCAACAGCAAAATCACCGGCGCTTCATTGAACCAACGGTACCAAACATGGCTGCGCTTGTTTTGCTGCGCCGCAAATTGACGAAGCACTTTCGCGCAGTGCCAGTGGTAAGCCATCGCCAAGACCACCAAGCTCAGCTTGGCATGCATCCAGCCGTTGCCTGGCGCCAAACCGATGCCGTAATACAACCACAACACCAAACCCAGGCCCAAGGCGGGCACGGCCAGCAAGGTGGTGAAGCGCAGAAGTTTGCGTGCCATCAACATCAAGCGTTCAAACTCAGCCACCGACTCCGGAGAGACCATGGCCAAATTGACAAAGATGCGGGGCAGGTAAAACAGGCCGGCAAACCAACTGGCCACCATGACGATGTGAAAAGCTTTGATCCAGAGCATGGCCACAGTGTATTCCCCCGTCCTATGCTGGACCCTAAGTGCGGCCTTTCAGGCAAAAAAAACCCCCGACCATGGCCGAGGGTTACAAGCCTTTTTGTTTTTACACATGAAGGCCCCGCTCAGGGAGGTAAAGCGGGGAACGATTAAAAATCGCCCAAAACGAATTTAACAAATAACAAAAGTGTTTTCAATGGTTATTTGACTTATTTTTGACAAAAATAACAAATCATTTCAAGCTCTGCTTGGGCGCCTCAAACTGCAAAGCTGAGATGCGGCGAAATTTCAGGCACAATTTTGTTCATGAAAACACTCTTGCACGCACCTTTTCCCATGGGCCGTCCAAGGCGCCTGCGCCGCGACGAATTCACGCGCAACTTGGTGCGAGAGCATCAGGTCACTGCAAACGATCTGATTTACCCGGTGTTCGTGCTTGAGGGCCACAACCAGCGACAAGCTGTGGCCTCCATGCCCGGCGTAGAGCGTTTGACGATGGATTTGCTGCTGCCCGTGGCCGAGGACTGCGTGAAACTGGGCATCCCGGTGATGGCCTTGTTTCCGGTCATCAGCGCGTCGCTCAAAGACCCCACAGGCAGCGAAGCCAAGAACCCCGAGGGCCTGGTGCCCACCGTGGTGCGTGAATTGAAAAATCGCTTTCCTGAGCTGGGCATCATGACCGATGTGGCGCTCGACCCCTTCACCAGCCACGGCCAAGATGGTTTGCTGGACGACACGGGTTACATCATGAACGAGCCCACCGTCGAGGTCTTGGTGCAACAAGCTTTGGTCCAAGCGGCGGCGGGCGTGGACATGGTTGCCCCCAGCGACATGATGGACGGGCGCATTGGTTCGATTCGCCAAGCCTTAGAAGCCCATGGCCACATTCACACCCGCATCATGGCCTACAGCGCCAAGTACGCCAGCGCGTTCTACGGTCCGTTCCGCGACGCTGTGGGCTCAGCGGCCAATTTGGGCAAAGGCAACAAGAAAGTCTACCAAATGGACCCGGGCAACAGCAACGAAGCGCTGCGCGAAGTGGCCATGGACATTGCCGAAGGCGCAGACATGGTGATGGTCAAACCCGGCATGCCCTACCTGGACATCGTGCGCCGCGTGAAGGACGAGTTTGGCGTGCCCACCTTTGCCTACCAAGTCTCGGGCGAATACGCCATGCTCAAAGCCGCAGCGCAAAACGGCTGGCTTGACCACGACGCGGTGATGATGGAAAGCCTGCTGGCCTTCAAACGTGCCGGCGCCGATGGCGTGCTGACCTACTTTGCCCGCGACGCGGCCCGCCTGATCGCCGCCGCGTAAATCCCGGCTCCCACTTCAGGCCAAGGTTTGGGCAAAAAAGGCCAGACTGCGTTCTCGCGCCAAGGCTGCTGAAGGGGCATCCCACGAGCCACGCTGGTCGCAGTTGAAGCCATGGTGCGCGTCATAGACAAACACCTGCACCGCGGGATGCGCTTGGACAAAGGCCTCCACGGTGGGCATGGGGATGTACTTGTCTTGGTTGGAAAAATGCGCCATCACCGGCACTTGCGGTTGCCGTGCAATTTCGGCTTCGGTCGTCATGCCGCCGCCGTAATAGGGCGCCGCGGCCGACAGCCCTTTTAAAGTACATGCCGCACGCCAGGTGAGCAAGCCCCCCCAGCAATAACCCACAATGCCCACCTTGTGGCCACTGGTTTGAGCGGCATAGTCAATCGCCGCCTGAATGTCTTGCATCACGCCAGGCGCAGGCAGCGCTTCCACCGCGGTCTTGTAACCAAAGCCTTCGCCCATGTCGGCCTCGGTGTAGCCCAACGCCACGCCAGAATGAACCCGATGGAAAGTGGCTGGCGCAATGGCCAGATAGCCCTCGACCGCATAGCCATCGGCCACTTGGCAGATATGGCTGTTCACACCGAAAATTTCCTGCACCACCACCACCGCGCCTTTGACAGGGCCCGTCGGTTGGGCCACGTAGGCCGGAATCTGTTGGCCGTCTGCGGCGCTCAATTGAATCGTTTGTCCCATGCTGTTCACTCCTGAAAT
>CAIWWN010000285.1 GCA_903916355.1 uncultured Burkholderiales bacterium
CCATCATGTCTACATCAGAGGGAGACTGGCTCCTACATCAGAGGGGGGCTGGCTCCTACAACTGAGGCAGGCTGAACGGGGCTTGCAAAAACCCTCTGAAGCGTGCGCGCCCGCCGCGCAGCGGGGTTTGCGTGAGCTGGTAATTCGGAAAACGCTGCAAAAAGCGGCCAATGGCCACGCGTCCTTCTAGCCGCGCCAGGCTCAAGCCCGCGCATTGGTGAATGCCAAAACCAAACGCCAAATGTTTGCCGCCGCTGCGCCGCAGGTTCAGTTGCTCGGGGTGGTCGAACTGCGCCGGGTCGCGGTTCGCCGCGCCAATGCACAAGGTGACCAGCGCGCCGGAGGGCAAGTCCACACCGCCCAGTTGGGTGGCTTGCAGCGCGCGGCGGTTGCCCAGTTGGTTGGACGACTCGAAGCGCAAAAACTCATCCACCGCCAGATTCAGCACCGCATCACGCGCCGCATCGTCCGCGGCCTGCTGCATGTCGTTTAGCAATTGGACGCGCGCGTCGGGGTGTTCTTGCAAGCAGATCAGCGCATTGCCGATCAGGTTGGTGGTGGTCTCGTGCCCGGCGTTGAGCAGGAACTGGCAGTTTTGCAGCAGCTCGATTTCGCTGAGCTGTTCGCCATTTTCTTCACCTTGGATGAGTCGTGTCAGCACATCGCGTTCTGGGTCGCCCGGGTGCTGACGCCGCTCGGCCACCAGGCCTTGCAGGTAAGCGTAAAACTCGCGCACGCTGGTGTGGCCCAGGGCTTCTTGCGCAGGCGTGAGGCTGGGCTCCAGTGCGCCCAAAATCGCCAGCGACCAGCCGCGCAAAGGGCCGCGCTCGGCATGCGGCACGCCCAGCAGATTGCCAATGATTTCCACCGGAATGGCGCTGGCAAAGTCTTCAATCAAGTCGCCGCCGCCTTGGGTCTGCATGTGGTCGAGCAAGTCGTCCACAAGTTGGACCAGCCCGGGGGTCAGATCGTCAATCGCTCGGCGCGTGAGCGCGCCCATGATCAGCTTGCGCACCCGGGTGTGCAGCGGCGGGTCGTTGAACACCAGGCTGTTCGTGTGGTGCTCGTACAAAGGCGCAGCGTGCCCGGGCAGGGCGTAGGGCGGGGCGTTGTAGGGCGCTTTGTTGTACTTGGGGCCGAACTCCACTTGCTTGTCGGAGCTGAAGGTCTGCGCATCGCGGTACACCGCCACCAGGTCGGCGTGACGGGTCAGCAGATAAGAGCCGTCGGGCATGCGCTTGATGGGTTCTTGCGCGCGCAGCGCGGCATACACAGGGTAAGGATTCGCCAAAAAATCGGTGGGCAAGGCGCGCAAGTCCAGCGTGCTGGCCAGCGTCTGCGCGCGATCAAAGCTCAAGGGTGGAGTGATCAGCGAGGCCCAGTCGGTGGGTGCGTTGCGCGTCGTGTCGTTGTTCATGGTTTTAAAAAATCCACCATCGCATGCAGCACGGCTTCTGGCGCTTCGGTCATCAAGGAGTGACCAGCTTTGAGCTTGACCACCTTGGCGTGGCCCGCTTTGCTGATCAAACTTTGCGCGGCTTTGGGCGGTGTCATCTGGTCTTGCTGGCCGAGGATGAACAGGGTGGGGCATTGCACCTGCGCCATGGCTGTCTCACCGCCGGTGTAACTGTCGCAGGCTTTGAAGCCGATGTAGAACACATTGGCCTGCGTGTTGCTGGCCAGCACGCGGCGCATCAGCGCTTTGGAGCCGCCGGGCACCCAAGTGCCGGGGCCCAAAGCCGAAGGGGGCGGCGCCATCATCGAGTGCGAAAAGGTGTTGACCATGTCGATGGCTTTCATGGGGGTGTTCACCGCGCCGTCCAGCAAGGCCGCAGACACGCGCATGGGGAACGCTGTGCCCACCATCACCAAATGGCTGACGCGCTCAGGCGCTTGTGCCGCCGCTTGCAGCGCGATCAAAGAGCCAAAGCTATGGCCGATCAAAGCGGCTTTAGCGATGCCCATGGCGTCCAGCAAGGCGATGACGGTGGCGGCGGCTTGTTCCACGCTCTCAGGCGGCGGGCCTTCGCTTTTGCAGTGGCCGGGCAGGTCAATCGCCAACACGTTCCAGCCGTGGTGCGCCAGGTAACGGGTTTGCAAAATCCACACGCTGTGGTCGTTCAGCACGCCGTGAATGAAGACCGCAGTGGGCTGCGCCGGGTTGAAGGGCTTGCCGCCGGTGTAGGCGAAGAGCTTGTGCTTGGGCAATTGAATAAACATGGTGTGTGTCGTGGTTCAATGATCGGGGATCAGGCGTTTTCCCATGCTGGCAACGGGTTCATCCTGGTAGCCCAGAGATTGGTAAAACGCCAGCACGGAGGTGTTGCTGGCACGCACTTGCAAATTGATTTTGGGGCAACCTGAAGCGAGCAATAGCGTCTCGCCATGCGCCATCATGGCTTTGGCATGGCCTTGTCTTTGGTGGTCTGGGGCAACGGCCAGGTAATTCACCCAGCCACGGTGACCGTCAAAGCCAAACATGGCGCTGGCGATCACTTGGCCTTGCACTTCGCCGATCAGAAACAGGTCGGGCCTCACTTGCAGCTTGCGGGCGATGTCCTTGCGGGGGTCATTCCACGGGCGCGTCAGTTCGCAGGCTTGCCACAGGGTCACTACAGCAAGTTCGTCTGGGGCTTGATAGGCGCGAATCAGCATGGCAGTCAGGCCCCTGCTTTCTCTGCGGCTTTCAAGGCCTTTTTCAAGTCCTCAATCAAATCGTCCGGGTCTTCCAGGCCGATGGACAGACGGATGGTGCCGGGGCCAATGCCCGAGCCCTTGAGGGCCTCGTCGGTCATGCGGAAATGGGTGGTGCTGGCCGGGTGGATCACCAGGCTGCGGCAGTCGCCCACGTTGGCCAGGTGGCTGAACACCTGCAGGGTTTCAATGAACTTTTGACCTTGCGCGCGCGAGCCTTGGATGTCAAAGCTGAACACCGAGCCCGCGCCGCGCGGCAAGAGTTTTTGCGCAAGTTGGTGTGACGGGTGGCTCTCCAACATCGGGTGGCCGACGCGGCTGACCAAGGGGTGTGCGGCCAAAAACTGCACCACTTTTTCGGTGTTGCTCATGTGGCGCGCCATGCGCAGCGGCAGGGTTTCAATGCCCTGCAAAATTAACCACGCGGTGTGCGGGCTCATGCAGGCGCCAAAGTCGCGCAGGCCTTCGCGCCGGGCGCGCAGCAAAAAGGCCCCCACGGTGCTTTCTTCGCTGAAGACCATGTTGTGAAAACCGGCGTAGGCCTCAGTCAGCCCGGTGAATTTGCCCGAGCGCTCCCAGTCGAAGCTGCCGCCATCGACCACCACGCCGCCAATCACCGTGCCGTGGCCCGACAAAAATTTGGTGGCCGAGTGATAGACCAAGTCAGCGCCATGGTCGAGTGGCTTCATCAGCCAAGGCGAGGTGAGGGTGGAGTCCACCAAGAGCGGCACCTTGTTGTCGTGAGCGATGGCGCTGATGTTCGGGATGTCCAGCACATCCAGGCCGGGGTTGCCCACGGTCTCGCCAAAAAACAGTTTGGTGTTGGGGCGCACGGCAGCGCGCCAAGCGTCCAGGTCGCCGGGCGGCACAAAGGTGGTGTCAATGCCAAAGCGGCTCAGGGTGTAGTGCAGCAGGTTGTGCGAGCCGCCATACAGCGCGGTGGAGGCCACGATGTGCGAGCCCGCGTCCATCAGCGTGCAAATGGCCAGGTGCAGCGCGGCCTGGCCGCTGGCGGTGGCAATCGCGCCGATGCCGCCTTCCAACGCCGAGACGCGTTGCTCCAACACCGCGTTGGTCGGGTTGCTGATGCGGCTGTACACATGGCCCGCGCGCTCCAGGTTGAACAATGAAGCGGCTTGATCGCTGGACTCGAACACAAAGGAGGTGGTCAGGTGAATCGGCACGGCCCGCGCCCCTGTGGTGGGGTCGGGCGAGGCGCCTGCGTGCAGGGCGAGGGTGTCAAAACCGGGATCGGCGTAACCAGCCATGGGTGTCTCCAGGAAAATGGAATTCCATTGTGGGCCCAAAGCGAGGGTTTGCCTGCCGCGCAAAAGACATTTCATCCCGTCGAATGCCGGCTTTATGGACTATATTGTTTGAATGCAAACAGCGTTGGGCTGTTTGCCATTGATTCACGCTCCTGGGAGAACGCCATGAAAGTCAGTGACATCCTTCGCGTCAAAGGGACCGTCTTGTATTCCGTCACCCCGTCACAGCCTTTGTCGGACGCGGTGGACATCATGTCCGGCAAAGACATCGGTTCTTTGGTGGTGATCGAAAGCGGTGATTTGGTCGGCATGCTGACTTTTCGGGAAGTCATCTTGGCGATTGTCAAAAACGGCGGCAGTGTCGGCGGCACCACCGTGCGCGCGGCCATGGACGACCACCCCATGACCTGCACCAGCGAGACCGACTTGGACGAAGTGCGCCGCATGATGCTGGACCGCCATGCACGCTACATGCCGGTGATGGACAAGCGCATGCTGATGGGCGTGATCAGTTTGTACGACGTGGCCAAAGCCGTGGTGGACAGTCAGAACTTTGAGAACCAGATGCTCAAGGCCTATATCCGGGATTGGCCC
This sequence comes from uncultured Burkholderiales bacterium, assembly GCA_903916355.1. Taxonomy (GTDB): domain Bacteria; phylum Pseudomonadota; class Gammaproteobacteria; order Burkholderiales; family Burkholderiaceae_C; genus Limnohabitans_A. The sequence continues at coordinate 4,557 of CAIWWN010000285.1, forward strand.
AAAGAAGAAGTCGCCGAACACAAAGACGCCTCACTCTAGGGCTGTAACTGCTGTGCACAAGCCGTTTTTTTCATTGCTGATACTGGCCAGTGGTCTGGCACTCCAAGGCCTTGCGTGGGCATGGAACCCTTTTGCCAGCGGCGATGAGTTCCAAGAAGCCTCTTTTTCTGCAGCCGAGTTGGCGCAGGTGAAGGTGCAGGCGGGTTGGGCCAAAGGCGACGATCGCAACTTGTTGATGGAAATACAAAATGGTTTGAAAGTCCCGATTCAGTGCGCCAGTGCCCAGATCGACCTGCAAGACGGTAAACGTGTGTCCAAGGACTTTACGCCTAAATTTTTTGTGCCCGCGCAAAGCACACGCAATGCCAGTGTGCCTCAGGTGCTCAAAGGCACCATGAAGTCCTACGCCATGAATTGCACCTGCTTTAAAAAGCAGGGCAAGGGCGATTGCGCCAACCCCTTGCGCAAGGGGTGAGGCCTCACAGATCAAAATCCCAGATCTGATGCAGCTCCAACTGCAATAGCGCCAAACTTTCCAGCATCTCCAATTGCAGGCGCGAGGCCGCAAACTGCTGCTCTTGCGCCGTGCGGGCAATCATCAGCATTTCAAAAAGACTGTGTTCACCCAAGGCATAGGCTTTGCGCGATTTGTCGGCGGCGCTCTTTTGCGTGTCGGCCGCGAGTTGCAACTGAGCCGAGGCGGCGCGCTTGCTGTGAAAGCCTGTCCACCACTGATCGAATTCGGCGCTGAGTTGCTGCTGCAAGCGCCGCACCTTGTCGGCCGCGGCTTGCGCGTCGGCCAGCGTGGCTTGCGCTGCGTTTTGCCGCACCGAGCCCGACAGCGGCATGGACAGGCTCAGCCCGGTGACCTGTTCGGCGCCGCCACGGTCGCGCGCGCTGTAAACACCGACCGTGGGGTCGGGCAGGCGATCCAGCCTTGCGCGCTCGGCCCACAGTTGCAGACGCTCGGCTTCGATGCGCAGCAGATTGAGCTCGTGGTTCTCTTTTAAAAACACTTGCTTCAAGGCGGCTTGCGATTCGGCAAAGTCACCCATCACTTGCGCGTGGATGATCTGCTGCGAGCTGGACACGGGCAGGCCGGGGTAGCGGCCGAACAAGCCCGTGGCCGCGTTGGCCAGTTCGGCCTGGGCGATTTGCTGCGCCGCTTGGGCGCGTTGCACCTCGGCTTGCGACAGCTCTAAATCCATGTGGGCAATTTCGCCTTGCTTGAAACGCGCTTGCGCCAGTTGGTGAATCTGCGTGGCCGAGCTCACTTGCTGCCGCGCGTGGCGCTCGGCCAGGGCGGCTTGGGCGTGGACAAACCACAGCTTCATCAATTCGCGGCTGGCCTCGTGCATGGCGTCGTTGTAGGCGACCTCGGCCAGGGCCAGGGTTTTGTCAGACAGTTGGCCGTCCACTGCCGACTTGCCCCACAGCCGCACCGGGCGCTCCAAACTGAGGGTGTGTTCATTCAAACGCTCTTGACTGGCGGGCACCCGGCGCTGCTGCAGGTTGGCGCGCAGCGTGAATTCGGCGCTGCCGGTGCGCAGCGTCTGTGCACGCAGGTTCAAGGCTTCTTTTTGTGCGCGCGCGCTTTGCATGCCGGGACTGGCCAGGAGCGCTTCTTTGACGACCGCTTCGGCCGGCAAATAGGCCTGGGCGTTGGGCGCGGCCACAGCCGGCAGGCCCAGCAGGCCCAGCAGGACCCAGCCGTTCAACAGCGTGTGTGCCTTCATGACTTTTCTCCTGTAGAGGCTGCGCCAAAGCGTTCAAAAATTTTCGGCAGCAACAGCAAGGTGAGCAAGGTCGAGCTGAACAAGCCGCCAGTGACCACGATGGCCAAGGGGCGTTGAATCTCCGAACCTGGCCCGGTGGCAAAAAGCAAGGGGATCATGCCCAGGGCGGTGATCACCGCCGTCATCAGCACCGGGCGCAAACGCCGCTCGGTGCCCAGACGCACCACCGTGGCCATGGCCTCGCCGTCTTGCAAGCGCTCATTGAAGTGGGTGACCATGACCACGCCGTTGAGCACCGCAATGCCCAAGAGCGCAATAAAACCCACCGAGGCGGGCACCGACAGGTACTCGCCCGACACTGCCAGCGCCACCACCCCGCCGACCAAGGCAAACGGGATGTTGACAAAGATGATGCCGGCTTGGCTGGCCGAGCCGAAGGTGAGCATCAAGATCACAAAGATCAAAATCAGCGCAGCCGGAATCACCAAGCCTAAGCGGGCTGCGGCGCGTTGCTGGTTTTCAAACTGCCCGCCCCAGACCACCTTGATCTCGCGCGGCAAATTCAGTGCGGTCACGGCTTTTTGCGCGTCTTGCACAAAGCCGGTCAGGTCGCGGCCATTGACGGAGGCCTGGATGCTGGTGAAGCGCGCACTTTGCTCGTGGTCAATGCGGATCGGGCCGTCCACCAGTTGGATGTTCGCCAGTGCACTGGCGCTCCAGGCCCGGCCATCCGGCGCCGACAAGGTCAGGTTCTTGAAGGCCTCGGGGCTGTTGCGCAGGGCTTCGTTGCCCTTGAGGGTGAGCGGGGTGCGGATGCCGCCCTCCAGCACCACACCCAGGCTTTCGCCTTCGACCTGGGTTTTCAGGTTTTGCTGCAAGGCATCAATGCTGAAGCCCGCTTGGCCTGCGGCATGGCGGTTAATCGCCACGCTCAGGTACTGCAAGCCCTCGGCCTTGGGGGCGATCACTTCGGCGGCGCCTTCGATGCCGCGCACGGCTTGGGCAATTCTTTGCGCCGCTGCGTTGATGCCGGCCAGGTCGGTGCCAAACACCTTGATGGCCACGTCGCCGCGCGTGCCGGTCAGCATTTCAGACACGCGCATCTCAATCGGTTGCGTGAAGCCATAGACCAGACCGGGAAAGCCTTCCAAGATATCGCGCAACTGGGCAATGATGTCTTCCTTGCTGCCGCGCCATTCGCTCTTGGGTTTGAGCACCAAAAAGGTATCGGTTTCGTTCAGGCCCATCGGGTCCAGACCCAATTCGTCCGAGCCCGCCCGCGCGACGATGGACAGCACCTCGGGCACATCTTTCAAAATCGCCTGCTGCACCCGGGTGTCGATGTCCATGGCAGTCTCCAGTGAAATCGAAGGCAATTTTTGCAGCTGCACCAAAATGTCGCCTTCGTCCAGCGTGGGCATGAAGGTCTTGCCCACCTGGGTGTACAGGCCGGCGGCCAGTACCAAAGACAAGAGCGAGGCGCCATACAGCCAGCGCGGTTGGCGCCAAACTGTGTCGCGCAGCGCCACATAGCCACGGTGGATTTTTTGCATCAACACTGGCTCGTGTGCCCCGGTTTCTTGCAGCAGGATGGACGCCAGCGCGGGCACCACGGTGAAGGCGATCAGCAGCGAAGACGCCAGCGCCATGATGATGGTGATCGCCACCGGCGCGAACAGTTTGCCCTCCAGCCCTTGCAGGCTGAGTAACGGCAAAAACACCACACCAATGATCAGCACGCCGGCGACCACGGGCTTGACCACCTGGCGCACGGCGGCGAGCAGGATTTCGATTTTGGACAAACCGTGGCCACGCGGGTGTTTTTCTTGTGTGGTGGCAAATGCGGTTTCAATGTTTTCCACCACCACCACCGAGGCGTCCACCAGCATGCCCAGCGCAATCGCCAAGCCGCCCAGGCTCATCAAGTTGGCGGTGATGCCAAAGGCGCGCATCAGCAAAAAAGTGGCCAAGAGCGACAAGGGCAGGGACACCGCCACCACCAGCGCGGCGCGCACGCCGCCCAAGAACACATACAAAATCACGCAGACCAAGACCGAGGCTTCGATCAAGGCTTTGATCACTGTGTCGGCGGCGCGGGTGACCAGCTCGCCCCGGTTGTAAAAAGTTTTCACGGTCATGCCGGTTGGCAAGCGGCTTTGCACCTCTTGCAGTTTCAGGCCCACCGCTTGCACCAGATCGCGTGCGTTCACGCCGCGCATGCCCAGTACCAAGCCTTCCACCGCTTCGCCTTGGCCGTCTTTGGTGACCGCGCCATAGCGTGTCAACGCACCATGGCGCACCACGGCCACATCGTCGAGCAAAACTTTCTCTGATCCTTTGGCGGTGGGCAAGCGTATGGCGCGCAGATCGTCCAGCGTTTTGACTGCACCTTCCACACGCACCACCAGGGCTTCCTCGCCCGCGGTCAAGCGACCTGCACCGTCGTTGCTGTTGTTGCTGAGCAGGGCTTGGCGCAAATCGTTCAGCGCCACGCCCATGGCCGCCATGCGGGCGGTGTTGGGGATCACCTCAAAGGTTTGCACCTCGCCGCCCAACGAGTTGACCTCGGCCACACCAGGGATGGTGCGCAGCTCGGGGCGGATCACCCAGTCCAGCACGCGGCGTTTTTCGGCCAGGCTAAAGCCCTCACCTTCGAGCGTGAACATGTAGATCTCTGACAGCGGGGTGGTGATGGGTGCCAAACCGCCGGCAACGCCCGCAGGCAAGTCGCGCAGCACAGCGGCCAGCCGCTCGGTGACTTGCTGGCGCGCCCAATACAGGTCAACGCCTTCGTCAAAGTCGATGGTGATGTCGGCAATGCCGTATTTGGAGATGGAGCGCACCACCCGTTTGTTGGGGATGCTCAAGAGCTCTTGCTCGATGGGCTTGACCACCCGCTGCTCGACCTCTTCCGGGGTCATGCCCGGAATCTTCAAAATGACTTTGGCCTGCGTCGGCGAGATGTCGGGAAAGGCATCGATGGGCAGGTTCAGCCAGGCGTGTAGGCCGGCCAAGGCCAGCGCCACAGCCATGCCCAGCGTGAGGTTGCGAAAGCGCAGCCCCAAGCGAATCAGTTGTTCAAACATCACTCGTCCTTTTGCAACAAGGCGCGCAACGAGGCGATGCCGGTGATGGCGACTTTGGGCGCAGCGGGCAGTGCGGCTTCAATGACAGAGATGTCGTCATTGGAAGACAGTATGCGCACGCGTTGCGCCGTAAAGCCTGTGGCGTTGGTCACAAACACCATCGGCTGGCCTTGCCATTGGCTCAGTGCGCGAGAGGGCACCGTCCAGGCCGGGCCTGTGGCCTTGCCGTTTGAATCGGTGGCGGCCAGGCCGGGTTGCAATTGGATCGACACGGATTCCCCGATCTGCAAGCTGCCGCGCTGCGTGACTTTGGCGCGGGCTTTGGCCGATTGGCCTGCGTCCAGCGCCCGGCTCACACCGGTGATTTGCGCTTGCGCGTTGCGCGCTGGGATGCTCACCGCGTCGCCCACCTTCAAGCGCGCGGCCTTGTCGCTGGAGAGTTGAATGTCCAGTTGCAGCTCGCGCGTGTCGGCCAGCTTGAACAGCACCGTGCCCGCTTCAACGCGTTGACCGACCGAAGTGAACGCATCCACCACCACGCCGCTGAGGGGCGACTGCAGCACGCCGGTGGCGTAGCCGCTGCCGTAACTGTTGGCGCTGCTCCCGCTGCCCGGGCCTTCAAAGCGCAAACCCGAAGCGCTCAGCTCGGCGGCGCGCGACTGCACGGCCGCCTTGGCGGCCTCGTCTTTGTTGCGGCTCAGCTGCAAGCGCACGGCGGGGATGATGCCTTCGTCAAACAAAGCCTGGTCGCGCTGCACAGCGGCGTGGCTGTTTTGCGCTTCCAAACTCGCCTCACGCCACTGTCGCCGGGCGTCGCCCACCATGGGACTGGTGAACTGCCCCAAGGCCGTGCCGATGCGCACCGTGTCGCCCAAGCCCACCAGCACACGGGAAAGCTGGCCGGCATAGGGCGCGGTGATCGTGATGTCTTTGCCGGGCGGTGTGGTCACCGTGGCACTGGCCAGCAGTTGGCCCACCTGGGCGGGCAGGACCTGCGCGCTGCGAATACCCAAGGCGGCTTGTTGTTTGGCGTCCAAGGCCAGGACCCGGTTCGGCGCTGCCGTTTGGGCGTTGGCGTTGAAGCTGAAAGCAAAACCGCCGACGGCCAATGCGGCGCAGCAGGCTGCAGAGAACAGAACTTTGTGATGTGTGGCCATGGCCAACTCCTTTGAACCCTTGAACATGCTGCGCGACTTGCGGACGCACAGCCATGATGACTTGCCAGCAAGTCACGCCAATGTCAAAGAGCCTGAGGCGGCGCGTGTGCGGGTGGCGGGAAACCCGCTTGGAAAATTCGGGCCTGCACGCGAGGTGCCACAGGCGTCCAAGGCCAGGCACTGGGCAGGCGCTGCAGCACAGTTTGAATCAAAAAGTGGATCAGCAGTACCGGCGTGGTGTCGGGCGAAAAAGTATCGGCCTCAAAGCGTGGCAGCGAAGTGACCACGCCCACGGCGGGTGACTCTTGTTCGGTGGGGAGTGACAGCATGGGGCTGTCAGTCGGGGTACCCGCGTGGGATGTGATCGCTGCCGCTTGCAAGCCGTTGACATGAAAACCCGTGGCCATTGAAGGGCCGTAATGCGCATGTAAAAACGGACCGATCGCCAGCAGACCCATCAGCAGGCTGATCAGCCCAAGACTCAAGCGGCGATAGGGGTTGGATGACGTCACGCACAAATTATAGGACGCTGCGTGCCAGCGCGGGAAGTTGTCGGCATGACATTTGCAGAGATGTTGGAAGTCATTGTTTTTCCTCACCATTCGGGTGCAGTCACGGTATTGACTTATGGCATGGAGATAATTTTCCCATCGGCATCGATTCACAGTTGTTAACTTCATTTTGGTGGCTTGCTTTGAAACTTTTTAATTCTGTTCTCTCAGGCCTTGCCTTGAGCGTGCTTGCGGGCATGGCCATGGCACAGGATTGTGCTGAGCCGATGTCATTTGAAAAGTCGGTCGTTTGCGAAGCCAAAAAATTCAGTGACCTGAAAAAGTGCAACCAATTGGATTCGTCAGACAAAGTGCACCATTGCCGTGCTGTGGCAGGCATCAACTCATTTCCTTGCGACAAGATTGCGAGCTTGGGTGTGAAAATGCAATGCTTGCGAACCGTTCAGGTGTTGCAACGCCAAGGCGGCTGAACCGTCCTCTGAGCCTACTAAACCTTGGCTCAGAGGCTGTGCTGGTGCATGGTGTGCACCTGTCGAGGGTCCCGCTATCAGTCGTCATCCCGACCCTTTTCACCAGTCTCGCCATCGGCGCTGCGGTGGCAACGCACACAGTTATTCAGATCACGGATACCCTCATCACGGTGCTCGCGCAAAATGTTGGCCACCGTGTGCTCGTGGCAGCCGTAGCAGGTGTAGCGGCTGTAGTCGTTGTTCACATGGCAGGTCACGCACGCTGCGTTATGGTCCTTGTCCAATACGAATGACTTTTGATGGTCAAAGCTGGCAGGCTTCCAGGCTTTTTGGGCATGGCACTGGCTGCAATTGCCGGTGATTTGGGTATGCAGTTTGTCGGTCGGTGCCCGGTGGCAACTTTGGCATTGCGTGCGTACATCGCTGCGCAATAACGCATGCGAAAACGACTTGCGGTTTTTTTGTAGCAGCTTGGGCCCGGCATGGTCCGTGTGGCAGGCCATGCAGTTTTGCTCAAGCAGGTCTTGGTGAAAAGATACCTTCATCGTCTTGCGCACAAGGGGTGTACCTTGGGTGCTGCGCAATCCGATATCCGGCAACGCATGGCAGTTGATACAACGTGCGGCGGATGCGCCACGCAGGGGTGCGTGGCATGCAAAGCAATCCGTGGCGATGTCGGCATGGGCCGTGACGACTTGACCTGGGCTCACCATGAGATGCGGAAATAAAAAGACCAGCGCGACCAGCAGTGCCAAGTTCAGGCTGACCAAGATCCATACCCAGCGTCTTGTCATTTCCAGCCCCAGAAAAGAAAAACCGCCATGATGTGCGCCAACGCCAAAACGGCAAAGGCCAGCGTGATCGGGAAATGCACGGCGCGCCACTGTTTGACCATGTCAAAGGTCAGCGTGTCCAGGTGAATACGTTCTTCAAATTCTGCTTCAGGCACGCCCTGGCGCAGCATGAACTGTCGCGATTCCAGCATGCGTTTGCGGGCGCGAGCCAATAAGAACTTACCCGCCAGACCGCTGCCGATATTGATCAGCATGGCCCATACCGCCAGCCAGCCCAGGATGGAATTGAAGTGGATGCCGGCATGCACCAAGATCAGCAGTGAGCCCAGCCAAGCCTGGTACTCATGCCAGCGCAGCAGGGCAGCAACATTGCCTTTGGAAATGATCTTGCGCTTGCGCAGCGAGTAGCGGAAAGAGAACAGAATCAGCAGCGTACCCAAGATGCCTAAGTAGCGACCGATCCATACCCAGTTGTAGTAGTGCAGCAGACCATCGAACAAAAGTGCGGTCAATGCAAGTGCCGCAAATGACAGCGTAAAGGGAATCACCTCCCGCGTGATGAGTTGGGGTTGCATCGCAGTTAGGCGTCCAGCGCCAGTGCTTCAAGTGGCTTGCCCACGCACAGCAGGCATTGCCCAGGTGCCAGGTCGAAGTCGGGCGATCTGTCATAGCCCACCGTGCCATAGACCAGGGTGCTCACGCAACTGCCGCAACTGCCGCTACGGCAGCCAGACTCCACCTGTATGCCATGCGACTCGGCAAAGTCGAGCAAATTGGATTGTTGCCCACTCCAGCTCAGCGTGCGGCCGCTGCGCTGGAAGTGCACGGAAATAGGCGCGGATACAGGCTGGCCCTGCACCTGCGTCACGTCAGCCGGCAGGCTTACCATGGCCGGCCCGAAGGCCTCGAAATGGATGTCGCCGCTGGCCACGCCCCATGCGGCCAGGTCGGGCACCAGACACGCCATCATGGCCGCCGGGCCGCAAATATAAAACTCGTGCTCGATATGGCGCAAGGTTTTTTTGAGCAGGGCCAGGTCCACATAACCTGTGTGCTGGTAATCCTGGCCTTGCCCGTCCTCCGTCAGAGGCTTGCTGTAGACCGTATGCAATCGAAGTTGGGCTTGCTTGAGAGCCATCTCCTCCAGCACCGCCTTGAAGGCATGTTCGGCACTGTTGCGCACGCCGTAGAAGAGATGCACCACCCGCTGCGGCTGGTGTTGCGCGCACCAACGCAGCATGCACATCATGGGCGTGATGCCAATGCCGCCGGCAATCAGCACCACTGGCGTGTCGGACTCGGCATTGAGATGAAAGCGGCCAGAGGGTGCCCCAATCTGCAGGGTGCTGCCGGCGTGCACATGCTCATGAAAATAACTGGATGCAGCCCCCGCAGGAAGCCCCGCTGGCTCGGATGGCGCCAGCGCCCGTTTGATGGTGACCCGGTACTGATCCGGCGTGGGACGCTCGGAGAGCGAATAGCAGCGAATCAACTTGCGCGCCGCAGCGCCCTTAGCCGCGAACAGCAGACTGAAGGTCAGAAACTGGCCCGGCTTGAAGGCTGGCAGTGGCAAGCCGTCCACAGGCTCCAGATAAAAGGAGCATTGGGTCTGTGCCGCATCTTCATAGGCGCGGCGCGCAACTCGAAAGGCGCGAAAACCATTCCAAGCCAAAAGTGGTCGATCGATTCGCTGCGTCTTATCTTGCGTCACCAGCATCGCTGGCCTGGAAGACTGTCGCGTCAAGCCATAGGCAACACCCAGCAAGATTTGCAAGCCCAGAAAAAGAATGATGTAGAGAAGCAGTGTGGATGCGGTCACAAGTTCAGTCTAGACCGCAGGGAAATGCAATAGATTGACTTTGAACAACTAAAAGTTGATTTCTCAATGGATTTGTTGATAAAGGTATTGGAATTTAAAGCCATGCCGTGCTTAATGGTTAACGTTTATGTAACCCAGCGCACAGACCCGTATGGGGTTCGAAATTGACACTTCATCAAGGTTGCAAAGACAAATTGGGAAATGACGAGCTATCTCAACCGTAGACACAGGGGACCCCATGCGAACCATCAAGCAAGTTGCCGAACGCATTGCACGCGACCCTTTCAGTCCTGAGAACAAGGTGCTGTCTGATTTGATTGCTTGTCTCGAGCGTGGGCAATCATTTGGTTTGAACGATCTTTACACCCTGAGTGAAAATGATTTTGACATCGCCATGGTCATCCTCAGCGATTGGCGACTGGATCGGTATTATTGGGGACGTGCAAAGTTGTTCGATTTTTCGAGATCAATGCCAATGGCACAAGATGAAATGAAATTGAAAGCCTGAACAGGAAAAGCCATGCCCCCTAAAAAGAACATTCAACCTCTTTGGCTGGATCTGCCTGAAGAAAAAGACTATCCCGCTGCCGCGTCTTATCTGTTGCTCACCACGGCGGCCAAAAAAGTGCCCAAGGTGGTGGCGTCTTTGCGCAAAGCCAAAGTCAGCCAGTTCAAGGCCAAAGACATCTTTCGAGCCTCTGGACTTTCGTTGTTGGGCGTGAGTAATTTGCACGTCGAGAAAGATCGCCAAAAAATAGTCAAAGGCACACCCTTGTCGCCTTTGCTTTTGGTGAGTGCGCCAGAGTTGGGCAAAGTCATCATTGCCGATGGCTACCATCGCTTGTGCGCGGTCTACGGTTTCAATGAAGATGCCTGGGTCCCCTGCAAGATCGCCTGAAATGCCCATTGCGCGGCTGGCAGCTTCGCCCGTCGCTCAGCGACTGTGCTGGTGAATCATGTCGCGTACGCG
>CAIWWN010000286.1 GCA_903916355.1 uncultured Burkholderiales bacterium
CTACCACAAGGAGGTAAAAGGGAACGAGGGAGTCAATTTACCTGGAACACGGCCTGTAGTGGCAACCAGATCCTTGACCTTGGCGGCCAATTCGTCCGTCACAGTTGCAGCGATCGCCGTCCCTGAGATAAGAGCTGCCATGATTCGAGCGTCAACGCTGCAAAATTGAGAAACAAAATTTATAAAAACTTTGAAAACATGCGGCAACTTTTACAAAGCCGCGCCAAATGGCAAACGAAAAGAAAAAAACAAAAACACATACAAAATAACTACACAATAAATCGTGATCATTAACTTGCAAAATGTTCCGTTCATCAATCCGTATTCCGTCCTCGGACGAAAAAGAATCTCAAATGTAATTTAATAAATCAACAAGGGCAGCCGAGTGAGCCGACCGTACTAGGCAGGCGACGGTCTTGGCGACACCGGGGGCGGCCCGTCTCCGCCAGCGGACGACGCCGCCACAGCTACAGCACGCTGCGCCACGTCCGCCACACGCAAGAGCTTACGCAGCTGACCCGCAGCCCGCGCCAGGTCCTGTCCCGCCTCAAGCGTCTCCGCGCGCTTCGTCTTGGCCGCCCTCTGAAGGAGCGCCCATTCGTGGCGCGTGCAACCAGAGCCGCTGCCCACAGCGGCCATCGCTACCGCCTCTTCTTCGATCTGTTGCGCATCGTCGACCCGCCGCTGCGCGGCTGCATGCGCTTCTTGGGCCGCCACCACAAGGGCCTCCGCCCGGGTCGCACTGACTTGTAGCCGTCGTACCTCGGCGGCCACCGCCTTGTCGGCCTTGGCCCTGTCCCGTGCCAGGCGCTTCGCCACCGCTTCGGGTAGCCTTGCGCGCTCTACTGCCATCCGATCCCGCTTGACCTTCGCCGCCTGCTTCCTACGCTCATCGCGTGCTTGCCTGCGGCCTGCCGCCTCGGTCGGGAGGGGTCTGTTAGGCTCCGGGTCGCGTGCCCGTAGTTGATACTCGGGATTAATGCGGGCACGGCACACACGATTGTGTGCCATCCACATGTCTTGCACCGCCCGCCCCACAATCACCACCAGCTTCCCGCCCGGCATGTCGTCCAGGTCATCACCGCCATCCCTGCGATGCTGGCGGCGGTACGCGTAGGCGTCGCGCTGCGCGTGAATCCAAGGGTCCGTCAACGCCGCTACCCACCCGCTGGTCGCGCGCGCCTGTTGTTGCCGATACGCAAACTGTGGGCTATCGCGGTGGAGTTCGGGCGCTGCACCAGGCGCCGCCGGCTGTCGCTGCAGTCCACCCACCGGGGTCACACCCGTGGTCAGCAAGAGCGCCGTCAACAGCGTCGTGTCGTCGTCAAAGTCAAGCCCGGCGCCCGTCTCTTGCGCCAGTTGCGACAGCTCCTGCCGCACCCTGGCCCGTATTGTCCGCATGTTCGGGCAAGTGCACTTGACCAGCATGTGCTCCACCGAGTCAGCCCAGTACACGTCCGGGCAGGACGCTTGGATCGGACCACACCGGTAGCACGCCCGCCGATTGCGATCCTCGATGCGGGGCAGCCGCACCTCGAATCCCTTCTCAACCTTGACACAGAACTCAGCCGACCGCACGTGGCCTTCATTGCACGCTTGGCCCGCGAGCACCCGCGCTATGCGCCGCGCCGCCGTCGTGTCGAGCCAGTACCAGTACGGTTGTCGCACCGCACTGGCCGTGTTCATGGCCCATAACCGGTAATGCGTGTTGTTGTCGATTTGCTCTTGAATGAATGCCCGTGCC
>CAIWWN010000287.1 GCA_903916355.1 uncultured Burkholderiales bacterium
AGCCGCAGCGCTGTTAGAAACGACGGCGTAGTTAGCGTAGAAACGAAGCTCTTTGCTCATGATGCGGTCGATGCCAATAGCTGTCAATTTAGAGTCTGAATTGACTTTGTTGGCCGAGCGATCCATCACATGTGCGCGCAAGTGGGTGTGGTTAGGAATAAGTTGATACTCCGCGCCAAAGCCTAAAACTTTACTGCCTTGATCAACCGCAGCAGTTGTTATGTAATTGGTCGGCCCTGAAAAATTCACTTTCAGCCTATCGCCCAGTTCATCGATACGGAGTTGGTCGGATTTACGGTCAAGATCTGGCGTAATTTGCGCTGCAAATCGGTCAAACCCGCTGCCTGCAGCAGCCGCAAAAAAAGGCCGATACCCTTTTTGATGATCATGCGCAGCAGCCACCGGATATTGAAGCCCGCAGCGCACAGCACCGCGTGCAGACTGTCGCCCAGTGAGCCTTTCAGGTGGCAGCGATTCATCCGGTGGTCGCTCTTCAAGTGGCCGATGATGGGCTCGATGGCTTGTCTGCGTTTGAGCATCTTCTTTTCTTGATCGGTCATCGATTTGAATTTGCCGCGGTGCTTGATGTCGATGCCGGGGTTGTCCTTGTCCACGCCACGGTAGCCCAGGTCGACGTAGACGGTTTCGGGCTTCAATCCGGTGGCCTGCATCAAGATGCTGGCTTGCTCGACTTGTTCGTTCAGCGTGTGGCCGTCATATGGGTTGCCGGGGAAGGCTCTTGCTCCCACGATCAGGGTTCCTTTGAGCGTGGTAGCAATGCCCACCTTCACGCCGAACTCATAGGGGCGGCGGCTCTTGCCTTTTGCGATGCACTCAACTTCTGGGGCGTGCCAGCTGTAAAGCTTGGGTTGTTTGTCTTTGCTTTTGTGGCTTCGCGTTTGGGCGATCAGCCGCGCCGCATTGGCAACGCTGTGCCCCAAGGCTTCTTGCACCGCTTGGCTCAAAGGCGACATCTTGCGCGAGACATCACGGTGCAAGCGGCCCACGATGGTGCTTTGGCGTTTGATGACTTTACGCATGCGTTTGAACTGGCGGGCATGGGCGTAACGACCGGCTTTGTAGCCCAGCAACTGGCCTTCCTTGGCATAGGTTTGTTTGAGCTCAATGCCTTCGGCCTTGGCCACCTCCACGAGTTTGCTTCTAGCCGTCTCCAGCAGCTGGCTGTCCGTGGGGTGGGCGATGGCCTTCTCTTGCACGGTGGAGTCGACGATGATTTGGCTGAGCTCATTCTTGGCGATCAGCTTCAAGGTGACAGCCACTTCAATGGTGCGGGCCAACAATTCTTCAACGCCTTCTTCACCCAGAAGTTTGCGGAACTTGACCAGTAAGGTGGGGTCGCAAGGCCAGCGGTGCTCAAAGTAGTCGTTGCCAGAAAAGTACTGCCAAGTCGGTGTCTCGCCCCAGCGTTGCACGACGTCTTCATCGCTTTCGTTGAAGGCGTGCTTGAGGTACAGCAGGGAGACCATCAAGCGGGTCGGCAAACGGGGACGACCTGCGTTGGACACACCAGCGCCAGCGACTGAAACTGTGGGGCCAAACAGACCCAAGTCTTCGATCTCTTTGCCTTTGCGCATTTGGCGGGCAAAGCGGTGAGCCAGTGAGGCTTCGATTTCTTGCCAAGGCATGCGATTGGCCAGCACCGCCAGCGGATGGCGCAGGTCGATGAGTTGATCCAAGCGGCTGCGAAAGAAGTCATCGGTCATCGACATAGAGGCTCCAAAATCTCCCAGAAAACAACCGCTATTGAATATCTACTTGAGAGATTTGACCATTGAGAATTACCCTGAAAGCGAGCATTCATGCGGGCTGCAGGGATTCTTCAGGGGCGACTACCTACCGCTGGGGACCGACCCCCTGAGCCTGCGCATCAGCGAAGAGCTTTACAAACGCATGGGCAGTAGCACGGTGTTGGCGAAATCAGTCAATGGGAGGCCGGGTTTGTGGGTCGGTTTTCACATCGACGAACAGTCCTACTGGTTGCAGACAGATCTCGAAAGGGTCGGCCCCGCACGCACCAGCACATGGGCCATTTGGTTG
>CAIWWN010000288.1 GCA_903916355.1 uncultured Burkholderiales bacterium
CAACTGAGTCGCAACTTTGGCAAAGAGGCCGCCATCACCGCCGGTCTGTCCTGCGCCACGGGTGATGTGGTGGTGATCATGGATTCCGACGGTCAGCACCCGATCGATTTGGTGCCCAAGATGCTGGATTTGTGGCGTCAGGGCCTGGACGTGGTTTACGCCATTCGCACCACGCGTGACGATCAAACCGCCTTGCATGGCCAATTGGTGCAGCTGTTTTACCGCCTCGTCAACTCAGGCAATCGCGTGAAGATTCCACCGAATGCAGGGGACTTTCGTTTGATGGACCAGCAAGTCGTCAAGGCGCTCAACGCCTTGCCTGAGCGCAACCGTTTCATGAAGGGCTTGTACGCATGGGCTGGGTTCAAGAGCATCGCCATTGAATACGAGCCCTTGCCCCGCCTTGAGGGCGTTTCGCGCTTTGGCTGGCGCAGTTCGATTGGCTTGGCGGTCACCGGTGTGGTGGCGTTTTCCACCGTGCCGTTGCGCTTTTTGAGTTTGATTGGTTTGCTGTTGTCACTGGCGGCTTTTGGCTATGGTGCCTGGGTGGTGGTGGAGTATTTCTACTCGGGCATTCAGGTCTCGGGTTACGCCACCATCGTGGTCGGCATGATGCTGCTCAGCGGCATACAGCTCATGGGCATGGGCATCTTGGCCGAGTATGTGGGTCGCATTTACGAAGAGGTCAAACAGCGCCCGGTGTTTTGGGTGCAAAAGCGCGTGGGCGCAGGCTTGGCCGGCGCCGCAAGTTCACCGGGCTTGCCCAAGGCATGAGGTCGACTGTCTTCTGGTTTTTGCTTACGGGCGCTAGCGCCGCACTGACCCACATGGGCGTCTTTGCCCTAATTCAACACCTGCAACCCGAGCTGTGGCCTGAAGTGGCCAACGCGCTGGGGTTCGGCGTCGCCTTCGTCCTCAGTTTTGCCGGACACCGTTGGCTCAGTTTCAAAGGCACGTCTACGCCAATGCAGCAAAGCCTGCGGCGTTTTGGCGTCACGGCGCTGGCCGGTTTTGCCTGCAATGAACTGGTGTTCATGCTGCTGACCCGGCATTACGGCTGGTTGGCGCTGCTGGCTTTGTTTGTGGCTTTGGTGGTGGCCTCGGCGCAGACTTTTGTGCTGAGTCGCTTTTGGGCGTTTCAACGCTAATTGACTGACTTGGACTGCGGCCCATCTGGCCTCTGCTGTGGTTTAGCGGTACAGGCTGGCGCCGCGCACCAAGCGCACGCCCTGTTGCTGCAGTTGCTGCGCAAATGCTTCGCTCGACAGATGCTGCCATTCGGCCACGCGGGCATAGGCATGCCCGCCGGTCTGCGCATCGGCTTGGTCAAATAAACCCGGGTGGCACATGAGCAAGGTGGCTTCAGGCACCTGGCCCAGCCAAGCTTCCATGAGGCCGGCGTAATCCACGCCTTCATCAAACAGATCGTAAATGCCAGACAGCGCCGGTGAGCAGGGAATGTGCTGCAGCACCGCTTCGCGCGAAAGGGCCTGGCTGCCCCAAGTGGCCATCACCAGACCTTTGAAGTTGGCTTGCCCGGCGGGCGGGCGTGAGACTCGCAGGTAAGGCTGGCGCCCTGCATAGCGGCGGGCCATGACCTTGAGCAAGGCTCGCCGAATCGTTCTGAACTGTTGCACATGCTGATGGCCGTCAATGTGATCGGGCGGCGCTTGCCAGGCCGATTCAAAAGCATCGAGTTGGCGTTCTATTTCGGCTTCAACGTTGTGAGTGTGTAAGCCCCCCCAATCTTCAGGCCACACGCTGCGCAGCATGGTCAGTCCGAGTGAATGGCCGTGACCTTGGCGAACAGCAAATTCGCTGGTCCAGTCCAAGTGCAGGCCCACATCGATCTGACCACGCAGCACTTTCAGGCGCACGGCGTCCTCCCTCCAGCGCGGTGACAGCACCATGGCGCTCGTGGCGCTGATGCGCTGGGCCTGGGCCAACTGCACAATGGCCTCTGACACCGACGCACTCAAGGCGAAATCGTCGGCGCACAGCACCACGTTTTTGAATGTTGGCGCATCGACAAGCGTGTTCATGCCGGTGTTTTCCAGTAATGGGGCTGACTGTATTGCTGCTTTAAAAAGTCAATCCACAGCCGCACACGAAGCGGCAAATGTTTGCGCTGCGAAAACACCGCGTGAATACCGTTGGAGGGCGCGGCAAACTCTTCCAGCACTGGCACCAGTTGGCCCGCTTGGACTTCGGCTTCCACCTCCCAGGTGCTGCGCCAGGCAATGCCCAGGCCCGACAAGCACCAGTCGTGCAGCACCTGGCCGTCCGAGCAGTCCATGGGGCCTGAGGGTTTGAGGTGAATCAGCTCGCTGCCTTCGGTATTTTTTTGCGGCACTTTAAAGGCCCAGCCACGCGTTTGACTCGCGTCACTCGACAGGGTCAGGCAATCGTGGTGCACCAAATCTGCAGGCCTTTGCGGTGTGCCTCGCTGGGCCAAATAGGCCGGCGAGGCCACGCACAGGCGCCGGTTATCGGCAATGCGCACGCTCACCAAAGACGAGTCCGGCAGATCGCCCACGCGCACAGCGCAGTCAAAGCCTTCACCCGCCAAATCGACCACGCGGTCGCTCAAATTCAAGGAAATTGACACATCGGGGTGGATCGCTCGGAACTGCGGCACCAAGGGCGCCACATGGCGTCGTCCAAAACCGGCCGGGGCGGTGATGCGCAAATGGCCGCTGGCTTTGAGGCCACCGGCCGAGACGCTGGCCTCGGCATTGGCCACCTCGCCCAGCAGGCGTTGGCAGTCTTCTAAAAAAGCCGTGCCTTCGTGGGTCAGGCTGATGCGCCGGGTGGTGCGCACCAGCAGTTTCACACCCAGGTGTTCTTCCAGCGCGTCCAGGCGGCGCCCCATGATGGCGGGGGCCACCCCTTCGGCCCGTGCGGCGGCGGTGAGGCTGCCTTTGGTGGCAACGGAGACGAAGGATTCGAAGACCTTGAGCTTGTCCATAAGCGTTCATTATGCAAGATTTTGTCAAAAATCAAGGCCTTGGCGTGCGTGATTAGCGTGCTTGAGTTTTTGGAAAGTCGGACTCAAATCCATTTGAAAACGCTGCGCCAGGCTTTCAGGTTTGCAGTCACTTTTGCCTTAAAGTCATGGGTTAATGAATTTTTTCCTTGTTTATTAACCTGTCCACATCGAATAAAGTCGATGTACTGGCCAGACAGGCGACAAGCTTGCGCGCAATTTTCTGACGTCTTTCTTTTTTACTCTTCCAATCGAGATTTCACATGACCCCACGCACCCAAGTCCATGGCCTGCAAGTCGCCACCACGCTTTACCGTTTCATTGAAGACCAGGTGCTGCCCGCCACCGGCGTGAAGAGCGAGACCTTTTGGCAAGGTTTTGATGCCTTGGTGTCTGACCTGGCGCCGCACAACATCGCCTTGCTGGCCGAGCGTGACCGCATCCAGACCGCGATGGACGCTTGGCACACCGCCAACCCCGGCCCTGTATCAGAAGGCAAGGCCATGAAGGCCTACCAAAAGTTCCTGAGCCAAATTGGCTACCTGGTGCCTGAGCCCAAAACCGTTCAAGCCACCACGCAAAACGTGGATGCCGAGTTGGCCAAGTTGGCCGGCCCACAATTGGTGGTGCCGATCTTGAACGCCCGCTACGCCTTGAACGCTGCCAACTCGCGTTGGGGCTCGCTGTACGACGCCTTGTATGGCACCGATGCGCTGAGTGAGGACAACGGCTGCGAAAAAGGCACGGACTATAACCCGAAGCGTGGCGCCAAAGTCATTGAATACTGCCGCCATGTGCTGGACCGTTGCGCGCCTTTGAAAAAGGGCTCACACATCGACAGCACCGGCTATGCGATTCAAGGCGGCCAACTGGTCGTGACCTTGAAAACCGGCAAGACCACCTTGGCCGACCCCAAGCAGTTGGTGGGCTTTCAAGGCGATGCCAAAACCCCGAGTTCGGTGCTGTTTGTGCACAACGGCTTGCACCTGGACCTGCAAATCAACCCTGCTCACCTGATCGGCCAAACCGACCCGGCCCATGTGTGCGACCTGGTGGTGGAAGCCGCGTTGTCCACCATTTTGGATTTGGAAGACTCGGTGGCCGCCGTGGACGCAGACGACAAAGTGCTGGCCTACAGCAACTGGTTGGGCATTTTGCAAGGCACTTTGAGCGAGAGCGTGGAGAAAAACGGCAAGGTGTTCAGTCGCACCCTGAACCCTGACCGTGTGTATACAAAGGCTTCAGGCAAAGGCACCGTCAAACTGCATGGTCGCTCGCTCATGTTTGTGCGCAACGTCGGCCATTTGATGACCAACCCTGCGATTTTGTACACCGCCCAAGACGGCAGCAAAAAAGAGATCCCTGAAGGCATCCTGGACGCCATGATCACCACCACCTGCGCCATGGTGGATTTGCAAAAGAAAAGGACCGCCGATTTGCGCAACAGCCGCACCGGCAGCGTCTATATCGTCAAGCCCAAAATGCACGGCCCCAAAGAAGTTGCGTTTGCCGACGAGTTGTTTGGCCGCGTGGAAAAAGTGTTGGGTCTGAAACCCTCCACCGTCAAGCTGGGCATCATGGACGAAGAGCGCCGCACCAGCGCCAACTTGAAGGCCTGTATCAACGCCGCCAAGAGCCGCGTTGCTTTCATCAACACCGGTTTCTTGGACCGCACCGGCGATGAAATGCACACCTGCATGTTGGCCGGCCCCGTCATGCGCAAGGGCGACATCAAGACCAGCACCTGGTTGACCGCCTACGAAAAAGCCAACGTGGCCGTGGGCCTGCAGTGCGGCTTGCGCGGTCGCGCCCAGATCGGCAAAGGCATGTGGGCCATGCCCGACCTGATGGCCGACATGCTGAAACAAAAAATTGGACACCCGCTGTCGGGCGCCAATACCGCTTGGGTGCCCAGCCCCACGGCGGCCGCTTTGCACGCCCTGCATTACCACCAGGTCAACGTGCCTGCGCTGCAAAAGCAAATGGAAAAAACGGTGCTCAAGCAAGACCCCAAAGCCTTGCGCGCCGAGACCTTGGACAAGTTGCTGCAGTTCCCCGTGGTGGCTTTGCAAGACGCCCACTGGTCTGCCGAGGACAAGCAAAAAGAACTCGACAACAACGCCCAAGGCATCTTGGGTTATGTGGTGCGCTGGGTCGATCAAGGCGTGGGCTGCTCCAAAGTGCCCGACATCAATGGCGTGGGTCTGATGGAAGACCGCGCCACGCTGCGCATTTCCAGCCAGCACATGGCCAACTGGTTGCACCACGGCATCGTGACGCAAAAGCAAGTCAAGGCCACCATGGAACGCATGGCCGCGGTGGTGGACAGCCAAAACGCCGCTGACCCTGAATACCAAAAGATGGCTGGCAATTTTGCCAAGTCAGCCGCCTACAAAGCCGCTTGCGATTTGGTCTTCAAAGGCAAGGCGCAGCCCAGCGGTTACACCGAGCCTTTGCTGCATGCCTGGCGGTTGAAGGTCAAGGCCGCGGCTTGATCCATGAAAAAGCACGGGCTTTTGCCCCGTGCCCTTTCTGCAGATCTGCGGATTTATATCAAGGTCACGTGGATCGCTGACTGAACAAACAAGTCTAGCTTCAAAGTCTCGTTGCAGTACACGTTGTAGGTGAGTACGTCCAGGGTTGCCGGAACGGGGTTGAGAAGCCAGCCTTGATCTGTTGAATTGGCCCATTGCTGAGTCAGGTTCAGCTTGTCTGCGCTGTCACCGTCGACCCGCATTTGCAAGTGATCCCTGAATGCGGTGGCGTTTGAGAAGCTGTTGCTGATGCCCAACTCGAGCACGTCGCCGATAGCAACTGTCAGCGTTTGCGCTCCAGTGCCCATGACGATATGGTTGATGCCGCCGTTGGCGCCCTGGGCTGGCGTGAGCGTGTAGAGCGATGACAGATCCAGGTTCTGATCTGGTGTCATGACATACTTGCCGCTCACCGGGCCCACTGAGCCGACCAATTGGCCGTTGTCGAATCCGCCAGGGCCATTCGCCGCAATGGCCAATGTGATGGGCTGCGTCAAATGGAAATCCCAAGCTTGCGTATTGGTGATGGCTCGTTCGTTGCCTGCTGTATCCCGAAAAACCAGATTGAATTCACCAGCCGCAAAGTGGGCCAGTCCGCCCAGATCCAAAGTGGTGCCCGTTTGTATACGGGTGTTGAAAATATAAACGCCTTGTTCGTCTGCGCTGAAGCTCATTTGGCTGTAATCATTGCCGCCGGCAACGATGACAAGTCCGGGATTGCTCACCGCCGGGGGATGCAAGTCGACGGTGAATGCCTGGCTCGTGACGTTCATGAAATGCCCTGCTAAGTCCACTGTGGAGGTCTTTAGCGTGTAGGTGGTGACCGCATTGATCATGCCCAAAGAGTAGGCTGTGTTGTCGAAAGTCCAGTCGCCAGTGGCTGAAGGTGTGAGATATTGAAAGACCACGACTTTGCCGCTGTTGTCGATGACCTCGGCCAGTACCCGCCCTGTACTTGCGTTGAAAGTGCTGTGGCCGGGGGGGCAGGTCACGTTGCCGGCGAAGCTCAGTTGAGTGGTGTTGGTGACGAAATCGGTCGTACTCAGCCCGCGGTCTTGAATCAAGCGGCTGATGTGGACATTAAAGTCCGCATTGGGGTCGTGCAGTCCGTTCAGCTGTTGCGGCTGGGTGTCGACAGTTGCATTTTGACTCCAAGCCCAAGGCGCTGAAAGCAGGTTTCCGGCGGTATCCACCAGTTGTGCTTTGAATGTGTACACGCCATCTGCAAGCGGCAAAGCATCGCCTGACCAAGTCCAATTCCAAACGCCTGCAGTGAGTGTCGGTTTGATGTACTGGGTGGCCTTGACCTGAGATTGATCGTTGCGCAATTGAATTTGCACCCAATCGTCGGCATTGAATTTGGCTGTGTTGCTTTCGATCAGTTTGCCGCTCCACACCAGGGTGTTGTCGCCCGTCACGAAGTCGGTCTGACTCAAACCGGTGTCTTGCGTGATCACATCAATACTGAGGCTGACGCCCTGACTGGTACTGATGCTGCTGGCATCAACCCTAAAGGGCGTCCCATCGGCTGTTGTGGAGTTGCCTGCCGCATCGGTGACTTGCACTTTGTAGGTTTGCCCGCTGCCGGGCAAGGGCAATGAATCGGGTAAAGCGTCCGTGACCTGAATCACGTAATGACCTTGAGGGTCGGCTAGGCCGACATAGTCATGGCCATTGATGGTGATCTTCACCGTGGCGTTGGCTTCGGCATTGCCAGTGATGCGGGGCGTGTTGTCGCTGGTGATGTTGTCCGTGGCGCTCAAACCCAAGTCATCCAGGCCGTACAACATGCCCGTCGGCGTGGCGGGTGCGGCGGTATCGACTATAAAAGGTGTGCCGTCCACAGTGGTGGTATTGCCCGCCGCATCGGTGGCTTGCACGCTGTAGGTTTGAGGGGAGTTTGGCAATGAATTGGGCAAGGCCTCGGTCACCAGGATCAAAAAATGGCCTAGCGCATCAGCTTGACCGGTGTAATCATGGCCATTGATGGTGATTTTGACTTTTGCATTGGCTTCGGTCACGCCTTCAATGCGGGGCCTGTTGTTGCTGGTGATGCCGTCTGTGGCGCTCACCCCCGTGTCATCCAGGCCATATAACGCCGCGGATTTGATGGCTGGCGGTGTGGTGTCTGGAGGCGTATTTGAGCCACCTCCGCCAGCAGCGCCCAGCAGCAGCAAGGGCGCTGCCACCAGGGGGTTGATGCCTGATGCTGCAGCCACAACACCCAAGCCCGCGGGAGAGAATTCCGCCCATGCGATGGGTTCACTGGCCAGCGCCATACCGATGGGCGCGACGCCGTCTGTCAACTGCGTGATGCTGCGCGCCCAGTCTCCGGATTCTGGAATGTAGGCATGGTAGACGCCGGTGTTCGACTCACCCATCAAGCTGTTGGCGTCGGCCGCAGAGAAAGCGTAGAAATCGGCAATGACCAAGTCGGCTTGATCGCGGCCATCGAAATTGACTTGCAGATTTTTACCCTTGCGAGTCGCGCGAATGTTGTCGGGTGCCAGGCCTGTTGCAGCATCCATCAACTGGTAGCGGCCACCGGGTAGGGCGTTGACGGAGGTGGCGCCAACACCTGTAGATGAGGCAATGTCCAGCGTTTGGGGTTCTCCCGTGCCTGGAATGACTTTGACTTTGTAGGACTTTTTCATAGTGGATTCAGACAAAAGAAGGTTCAGTTTTTGGCGCCGTAGACAATGATTTCGACACGGCGGTTCGGCGCATGACACAACTTGCTGGCCGGGGTTGACTTAGAGGGGCAATCGGTTTTGACCAGCGAAGCTTCTCCTTGCCCTTCGGTTTTGAAACCGTGCAAGGGTTTGACGCCGCGGTCACGGAGTTGATCCGCCACTTTCTCGGCTCGTTCCAAGGACAAAGTGCGGTTGCGCTTCGGTTTGCCAATGGGATCGCTGTGACCAACCACGCGAATGCGCTCGACTTGAGCGAAGTCTCGCTTGAGCCGCTGGGCCATCGCTTCAATGGCGTTGTAGCCAGATACTTTCAATTCGATCTTGCCAAATTCAAACAATGCGTCGGCCTGCAGGGCATACGCGCGAGGCACTGCGGGCTTGCTGACGGGCGTTGCTGCAACGACGGGAGCCACTGCGGCAGTGACCACGGGAGGGGGGGCTGGCGTGTCACAGACCTGGGCGGCGGGTGCACGAGACAGAACGTGGGCTTGTGAAGCGGTGCGGGCCAGTTCCTTTTTGGCCTGTTCGGGGGCGACTTCCAGCAAAGGCATGCTCATTGCGCTGGTTTCGTTCACACGCAAATACAGCGTGTTGCCCGCCTTGAGTTCCCAGGGCTGGCCTGGCACTTCTTTGCCCAAATGCATTTTTTGTGCGTCGTCATAAACCGATTGAATGGCGATCCGTCCTGGTGCCGCGCAAAACTCGGAGTACCCACCATTGAGCAATGCGGTATGGAATCGACCTTCGAGGTAAATATTCACCGGGCTGGGGTAGGCGGGGTTGGTCTGGCGGTAGACAAAAATGCGTGTTTGTTGCAGAGGTGCGCGCTGAGCGATTTGGAATTTGTCACCGAATTGAACGATCGACTTCGGCGTTGTTGTCGCCACTTCTGAAGTCTCTTTCGTTTGGGCCAGAGAGGGTGGGGAGCTTGCCAAAGCGAAAACGACAAAGCAAGATGAAAGTAAGTGAAGTCCCAGGTTGGATGACCGCGGACGGATGGATGCAAGACGGTGCAACGGAACTCCTAAATTCAAATTGAATATTTCTAAATGTAAACCAATTTATATCAATTGTTACGTAAGTGTTAACTTCTATTGATATTTTCATATCAAACTGATATATATGATTACCCGCGCGGGGCTGTGTGCGGTCCTTCAAGGGCCGGGGCGGTTGAGGGTCGACTTGTATTCAGCGCAAAATGGGCCTGGTTTCTTCATTCCCAATGCCTCTTTTCATGACTTTGTTATATTCTTCTGAACGCATGACGCGTCAGTGGGTTTGAGCCCGCACAGCGCCACGCTGGCGGCGCTGCAACTGCGCTATGGCGAGCGTTACCGTTGGCTGCTGCTGCTCTCGGTCATGCTGGGCACCATGGCGTCCATCATGTCGTCAACCATCATCAACGTGGCGATTCCCGACATGGGTCAGCATTTCGTGATGAGCCCGACGCGCACGCAATGGGTCTCGTCTGGCTTCATGGTGGCCATGACCGTGTCAATGCTGACCACTCCATGGCTTTTGGCGCGTTATGGCTATAGGCGCACCTATTCGGCCTGCATGTGGCTGTTGCTGCTCGGCGGCATTGGTGGCGGTTTGGCCAATGATTTCAACTGGGTCTTGGTGGCCCGGGTGGCTGAGGGCCTGGCGGCGGGTGTGGTGCAGCCGATTCCGGCGATCATTATTTTGCGGGTCTTTGGTGCGGGTGAGCAGGGCCGAGCCGGCAGCTTTTTTGGCACCGGCGTGGTGCTGGCCCCGGCCGTGGGGCCGAGCATTGGCGGCTTGTTGGTCGATGCCTTTGGCTGGCGTTCTATCTTTTTCATGGTCGTGCCCTTGGCCATGGCGTCCTTGTGGATGGCGCGCAAATATGTACCCACCACCGCACCCAGCGGACAAGCGCCGAATCGCGAAGGCCCCAGTCTGGATGCTTGGGGTTTGCTGCTGGCGACCGCTTCGACGTTGTGTTTGCTCAACGGCTTGGTGTCTTTGCGCGAAGCCGGTTGGCAAGCCACCCCCGCCTGGAGTTTGCTGGGCGCAGCGGCCGCTGGTGTGCTGGTGTTTGGGTTTTGGCAACACCGTTTGTTGCACCGCCCGCAAGCCAGCGGCGTGAGGCCTTTGATGAACTTGTCGGTGTTTCGGCACCGTGCTTTCGCCATGGGCAGTGGGGTGGCGTTCATCTATGGGGCAGGCTTGTTTGGCTCGACGTATTTGCTGCCGCTGTACATGCAACAAGGCATGGGCCTGTCGGCTTCCTACACCGGGACGGCCTTGCTGCCTGCGGGTTTCATGCTGGCGATCACCATTGCCCTGACGGGGCGCTTGGCGGACCGCAAACCCACCTATGTGTTGGTGTGCTCGGGCTTGGCGTTGCTGGCCGCTTCGTTTGTGTTGATGGCGACTTTGCAGGTCAGCTCCAGCATCTGGTGGCTGACCACTTGGGTGATCTTGGGGCGAGTGGGGCTGGGCTTGATCTTGCCGTCGCTCAACTCAGGTTCGTTGCGTGGTTTGGCGCACGCTTTGATTCCACAGGGCTCCAGCGTGATCAATTTCATGCGCATGCTGGGCGGCGCCAGCGGCGTGAGTTTGTGCGCGATTGTGCTGCAGTGGCGCCTGGCAGTGCATGGCGCGTCACTGACGTCGAACGACCAAGCCGTGCTTCGCTTGCAGGCCTTTAATGAAACGTTTTTGTTCTTGGCCGGCTTGATGGCCTTGGCCTTGCTGGCCGCTTGGCAATTGAAAACCACCCCAGCGGCAGCATCGGTCAAGGCGCAATAACGACGGTGATTTGTCGCGTGTAGGGCTTCGAACCGAAGGATTGGTAGCCCCCAACGCTGTCAATGCCCATTCGGTAGGTATAGGTGCCGGTTGTGGTGGGTGTCCCCACCAAATTGCCGTTGGTGATGCTCATTCCGGGCGGAGGCGGGTTGTTCAGAAACAGCGTCGAGCTGGAAAAAGTCATGTTAGAGCGGCAACTCTCCGGGGTGATGGTGGATGTGATGGTTGACGGCGTGCCTTTCACAAGGGCGTAACTTGAATTGGCAAAGTCAATCGTGAAGCTTTGTGAATCAGCTCCGCAAAGACTACTCCCTCCACCACAACCATGTAACACCAGCACAAAAGTGGTCA
>CAIWWN010000289.1 GCA_903916355.1 uncultured Burkholderiales bacterium
ATAGCTTCTCGACGTCTCGGGTGGCCTAGGGAAAACGTGAGGACTGCGGCGGGAGGACCCTTCTACACTTAAATTTGATCAAACATCAATTTGACCCTGGTCTTTGGGAATTGAAGCATGAACAAAGTCATCATCACTTGCGCTGTGACGGGCGCGATCCACACCCCCTCGATGTCCCCTTACCTGCCAGTCACGCCCGAGGAAATCATCGAGGCGGCTGTCGGCGCTGCTGAAGCGGGCGCCTCCATCATCCACTTGCATGCGCGTGATCCGGTGACCGGCAAGCCCGATCAAAGCCCCGAGGCCTTTGCGCGTTTTTTACCGCAGATCAAGGCCAGGACGAATGCGGCGCTGAACCTGACCAGTGGTGGCTCCCCTTTCATGACCATTGAGGAGCGCATCCAACCCTCGATGCGTTTTGCACCTGAGGTGGCCTCGCTGAATATGGGCTCCATCAACTTTGCGTTGTTCCCCATGTTGGATCGCTTCAAGGACCTGAAAATGGACTGGGAGCGAAAGCATCTCGAGGACAGCCGTGATTTGATTTTCCGCAACACCTTCAAAGACATTGAGTTTGCATTGGCGATGTGCGCGGCCAACGATACCCGTTTTGAATTTGAATGCTATGACATTGGCCATTTGTATAACTTGGCGCATTTTGCCGACCGGGGTTTGGTGAAACCGCCCTTCTTTGTCCAGTCGGTCTTCGGCATTCTGGGCGGCATTGGCGTGCATCATGAAGATGTCTCCCACATGCGTCGCACCGCAGATCGTTTGTTTGGCAGTGATTACCAATGGTCGGTCTTGGGTGCTGGGCGGCTTCAAATGACCATCGCCACCCTTGCTGCTGGCATGGGCGGCAACGTGAGGGTGGGCTTGGAAGACAGTCTGTGGCTGGGCAAGGGAACCCTGGCCGAAAGTAATGCGCAACAGGTCAGGCAAGTGCGCAACATCATCGAAGGCTTGGGCTTGCAAGTGGCCACGCCCGACGAGGCGCGGCAGATGCTTCAGCTCAAGGGCGCTGACAAGGTTCGGTTTTAGTTCCAGGCGCCATGGCCATGATCTTTGACCTTTTGAGGGGAACCCTTTTTTCCGGCAGCCAGGTCTGACAAGGGCTGCGCGGCCATGCGTTCCGTTTGAAGTTGGCGAATGGTTTGCGCCGCCACCGAAAGATCGTCCGCAATCGCAGTGCGTCCCGGGCTGATTGACACCGAGATCCATGAAGCGCATGGTGGACAGGCGACGCTGAAGTTGTATTTTCTTTAAACCAATGAACAGGAGACAAAGATGAAACGCAGAACTCTTTTGACAGGTGCCACTGGCTTGGCCGCTTCGCTCTCAATGCCCTCCTGGGGCCAGTCATCGGGCTACCCGAATAAGCCCATCAAATTGATCATTCCCTATGCCGCGGGCATTTCCCCCGATGTGATTGGGCGCTTGATCGGTGACAAGCTGAGTCAAGCCCTGGGCCAACCCGTGGTGGTGGACAACCGGGCCGGCGCGGGCGGGATGATCGGTGCCGAGGCTGCGGCCATCATGCCGGCCGATGGCTACAACTTGTTCTACACCGTCAAGGGCGTCATGGCCATTGCGCCGCATTTGTACCTGAACGCCAAGTACAACCCTTTGAAAGACTTCAAAGCGGTGACGCAGGTTCTGATTGTTCCGCATATTCTCACGGCCACACCCAATGCGCCGTTCAACACGATGGCGGAGTTGGTGGAGTACGCCAAGCGCAACCCAGGCAAAATTGACTACGCCTCGGCGGGCATCGGTTCGCAGCCGCATGTCGCGCTGGAGGCCTGGGCACGTCGCTTGGGTATCAAACTCACTCACATTCCTTATAAAACCAATCCGTCCCCCGATGTCATGAGCGGTGTGGTCAGCCTCTATCTTGAAGCCTCGACGACCGCCATTCCTTCTATTCTGGGCAAAAGGATCAAGGCCTTGTCGGTATCCGGGAGCGATCGAATCGCCGCATTGCCCGATGTGCCCACCATGACCGAATTCAATCCCGAACTCGATCCCAATGGCGTGATTGGCAACTCATGGCATACCTTCTTCGCTCCGGCCGGGACGCCTGACGAGATTGTCAACAAACTCAACACTGAAATCGTGAAGATTGTGAAGACACCTGAAATCCAGGCTCGACTGCGCGCCCTCGGACTGACGCCAACAGGGACAGCGGCGGCTTCGGTGAACACGGGCATGGCGGCAGACTACGCCTATTGGGGCAAGCTGATCAATGAGTTGGGTATCAAGATTGAGTGAAGTCAAAACACCTGAACGTCAGGCGGCAGGCACGGCCTTGGCCGCTGGCCACGTGCGCGGATCGGTACACCCATACACAGGTCAAGAAGCCATCGCCACGGGTGTGTGCTGTCACTTGAATCGTTCCGGCTATGTCTCCAGTCATCATCGAGGTCATGGTCATGCCATTGCCAAAATAGAATTTTCAAAGGAAATTTCTGTGACACAACTTTCACTGAATCAAGCGAATCACATCCTGCAAGAAGCCTGCAAAGCCGCCCGATCAGCCCACTACAAGCCTATGGGTGTGGTGGTCCTGGATGCCTCTGGACAATTGGTCGCTTATGCGCGCGAAGATGGTGCCAGTATGTTTCGCTTCGACATTGCTCGCGGCAAAGCTTGGGGGGCAGTCGGAATGGGCGCTTCCAGCCGTGTGTTGGCTCAAAGAGCCAAAGACAATCCCAATTTCTTTGTCTCACTGGCAGCGACCGCCGAAGGTAAATTTTTACCGCAGCCGGGTGCTGTTTTGATCAAGGATGGACAAGGCCAAATCTTGGGGGCCGTTGGCGCGAGCGGTGGGACTGGTGATGAAGACGAACTGATTTGCGCCGCAGGTGTGCACGCTGCCGGACTGTTCACCGACCCCCTCTAACATGCGTCGGCAAAAGCCAAGCGGATCCTTGGCTTTGCGACGCAAACGGGGCGTTTAAATATGGCCCCAAACCATCAGCGCGTCACGCCCTTCGGCCACCAAGTCCACCTTGGCCCCAACGGGCAACAACACTTTGGTGGCCACGTGGCCCATGGGTAAACCGGTCAACACGGGGGCTTTGATTTGGCTGCGCAGCCACTCAAACACCGTGGCCAGTTTGAAACCTTTGTCGTGAGTGGGCACTAGCTTGTAGCGCGTGAACTGACCGATCAGCACCGCTTTTTGCTGGGCCAGCACGCCTGCGTGCACCAGTTGGGTGAGCATGCGCTCAATTTGGTAAGGATGAACACCCACGTCTTCAAGAAAAAGCACACCGCCCTTGATCTGCGGAAAATACGGCGTGCCCAGCAACGACACCAACACCGAAAGATTACCCCCCCAAAGCGGCGCGTCTTTCACCCGCACCCGGCGCTCGGCTTCAAGCTTGGGCAGTTGCCAGCCCGTGCCTTCGCCTTGCTCCAGCAACAGGTCGTCAAAGCAGGCTTGCATGATGTCGTCAGGCTCTTGTTCAGGGCCAAAGTCTTCGCCCAGTGCCGGGCCCTGCCAAGTGATGCAGCCAGTCTTGGCGTAAACCGCCTGGTTGAAGGCGGTGAAATCGCTCAGGCCGACGAACTGCATGCCGCCGTCGATGGCTTTGGCAATGACTTTGTAGGGCAAGGCCGGCAAGATGCGTGTGAGGCCATAACCGCCGCGTGAAATCAAGGCCACATTCGCACCGCTGGCTGCAGCGCGTCCGATGGCGGCAAGACGGGTGGCGTCATCGCCCGCAAAACGCATGTGGCTGGACAATGCGGCTTCGTCCACCTCCACCTCATGGCCTTGCGCTTGCAGGCGCTTGAGTCCACGGCGAAACGCGGCCTTGTCGCGCACCGCGCTGGAGGGAGAAAAAATGTAAATGTGGGCCATGGGAGGTTGTTCTTTTTAAGGCCTGAAGTGTCGCACAGCCGCCTGCGCAATCGCCCGTCCCTGCTCCTGCACAAAATGGCCCGCATTCGGCAACAGCATCGGCTCGGGGCAGCCGCGAATTTGCGATTGCAATGAGCGCATCACTGCCTCACCCAAGACCGGGTCTTGCTGGCCAACGGCCATGAAGGTCTTGCCTTGCCAGTCCTGACGCCAAAAGGACTGGGCTTGCCGGGACAGCGCGGCGCCATCGGATTCTAAAAACTCGGGCACCATGGGCGGGAAAGCACGCAGCGCGGCGCGATAACCCTTGTCGGGAAACGGCGCGTTGTATGCCGCAGCCTCTAAGGCGCTCAAATCCGGATTGCCACGCAGGAGCAATTTGCCGACATCGAACTGCGGCTGGCTTTTGCACCAATCGCGCCATGCCAGAAAGCCGGCACTCAAAGGAGCTTCTCCCGTGGCCAGGGTCGTGTTCATGACCAGCAAGCCTTGGTAGCGTTCGGGCGCGGCCATGGGCAGCGTCAGTCCCAAAATACCGCCCCAGTCCTGCACCACCAAGACCACGCGTTGCAAGTCAAGGCGATCAATCAGTTCGAGCAAGGACTGGCGATGCCTGTCGAAGGTGTGAAAACTGTCTTTCTTGGGCTTGTCGCTTCGGCCAAAACCCATCATGTCAGGCGCGACCACACGGCCCCCTGCGCTTAAAAATGAAGGCATCATTTTTCGGTACAGATAGCTCCATGCCGGATTGCCATGCAGACACAACCAAGTCACATCGGCATCGTGTGGGCCCTCGTCGATGTAATGCATGCGCAGACCAGGGATGCTGGGCAAGTCATTCACATAGCGCGGCGCCCAAGGGTAATCAGGCAAATGGTCAAAGGCCGCATCGG
>CAIWWN010000290.1 GCA_903916355.1 uncultured Burkholderiales bacterium
CCAAATCACGGCCAATGAAATCGGGATGCCCTTGCGGGTGCGCAGCACCTCAGACAGGTAGCTGTTTTCGTGCGCGTAGTAATTGTTGACGTTGCCGCCAAAGCCCAGGTCGGCATAAAAAAACTGGTTCAACAAAGCCAGCCGGGTCAAGCCGTCAGCAGCTTCAGGGATGCGCTGCTGCACGCGGGCCAGCAAACGGTCCACATCGGCCAGCACCTGCTGCACATCCAGGCCCTCGTCTTCGTCCTGCGCCAAACTCGCAGCCGCTTCCAAGAGCGGCAAATCGGTATCGCTTTGCACCAGGCTTTCAAAATAGGCCAGGGGCGTGATCGCTTGAAATTGAAAATTCATGACGGTCGCGCTTTATCGCTTTAAAAACTGACGCCATTGCAGGCCGCTAGCCCACAAGGAGCCCAAGTACAGCACCGCCGAGCCGAGCAGGACCAAGGCCAAATACCCAATGCGCAAGCCACTTTGGCTGCGCAAGGCCACCCAGGGCACGACCTGATTGGCCCAAACCAAAAAGCCCGCCAACAGCGCGCAACCCAGCCCCACTTGCAGCGAGAACTTGCCCCAGCCCGGCGCAGGTTGGTAGCTGCCGCGCTGGCGCAAGCCCCACAGCAACCAGGCCGCGTTGACCATGGCCCCCAGGCCAATCGACAGCGCCAGACCCGCATGCGCCAGCACGGGCACCAACACCACATTGAGCAGCTGCGTCAGGCACAGCACCACCACCGCAATGCGCACCGGGGTTTTGATGTCTTGGTTGGCATAAAAACCCGGCGCCAGCACCTTGATGGCCACCAAACCCAGCAAACCGCAGCCATAGCCCATCAAGGCCAAGGTGGTTTGCTGCACATCGCGATCGGTGAACGCACCGTAGTGGTACAGCACCGCCACCAAGGGTTGCGAAAACAGCAGCAGCGCCACCGCACAAGGCAAGGTGAACAGCAGCACCAAGCGCAGGCCCCAATCGAGCATGGCCGAATAGCGCTGCGTGTCGCCCGTGGCGCGAGCAGCGGCCAACTGCGGCATCAGCACCACGCCCAGCGCCACACCCAGCATGGCGGTGGGGAACTCCATCAAGCGGTCGGCATAGGTCAGCCAGCTGACGCTGCCCGGGGTTAAATGCGAGGCAATTTGGGTGTTGATCAAGAGTGAAATTTGCGCCACCCCCACGCCAAACAAGGCCGGGCCCATGAGCTGCGCAATGCGGCGTGTGGCCGGGTCGGCTGCGGCAAGGCGTATTTTTTTCAGGCTCAAACCAATCGAGGGCAACACCCCCAAGCGCTTGAGCGCCGGAATTTGCAAAGCCAGCTGCAAGGCCCCGCCGAGCATCACACCCACAGGCAGGGCATAGACGGGCTCCACACCCTGGGACTGCAACCAAGGTGCACCCCACCACGCAGCGGTGATCACGCACACATTGAGCAGCACCGGCGTGGCCGCGGGCACCACAAAATGCCGCCAGGTGTTCAAAATGCCGGCCGACAAGGCCACCA
>CAIWWN010000291.1 GCA_903916355.1 uncultured Burkholderiales bacterium
GGAGCGCATTGTATACAGCAAGTCACAAAAGAATGCCAAATTGGTCTCATAACCCTTGATACCCCTCAAAATCCTCAATTGATGTATCCCAAAGGACGCGCCCAGCCCCTGCCACAATGAGCCCATGAACTCTGCCAAAGCGCCCGATCCCGTCACTTTGCGCCAAGCCTTTTGGTTTTGGCTGAAGATCGGTTTCTTGAGTTTTGGCGGCCCGGCCGGACAAATTTCGCTGATGCACCAAGAGCTGGTGGAGCGCAAACGCTGGATTTCGGAGCGCCGCTATCTGCATGCCCTGAATTACTGCATGGTCTTGCCTGGCCCTGAGGCGCAGCAGCTGGCCACCTACATGGGCTGGCTGATGCACCGAAGCTGGGGCGGGGTGATGGCGGGCGTCTTGTTCGTCCTGCCTTCGCTGCTGATTTTGATCGGCCTGTCCTGGATCTATGTGCGCTTTGGCCAGGTCAGCTGGGTTGCCGGACTGTTCTATGGCATCAAACCGGCGGTGACGGCCATCGTGTTGCAAGCCGCGCACCGCATGGGCACGCGCGCGCTGCGGCACCCGGCCCTGTGGGCCTTGGCCGC
This sequence comes from uncultured Burkholderiales bacterium, assembly GCA_903916355.1. Taxonomy (GTDB): domain Bacteria; phylum Pseudomonadota; class Gammaproteobacteria; order Burkholderiales; family Burkholderiaceae_C; genus Limnohabitans_A. The sequence continues at coordinate 583 of CAIWWN010000291.1, forward strand.
ATCCTCGTTTGTGGCGCAATGGGTCTTTAACTTGCCGTTTCCGGCCATCATCCTTGCAGCGGCCCTGTGTGGCTGGCTGCTCAGCCGGTTGCGCCCGGGGGTGTTCAGCGCGGCCCAAGGCCACGGCAGCCCCCATGCGGCCCATGGCCCGGCGTTGATTGACGACGACACGCCGCGCCAAGACCACACCCATTTCTCTTTGCTGCGCCTCTTGCAAGTGCTGGGCATTGGCGCCGTGTTATGGGCCTTGCCCATGGCCGGCTTGGTGTGGGTCTGGGGCTGGGACCACACCCTGGCGCAAATGGCCTGGTTTTTCAGCAAGGCCGCCCTGCTCACCTTTGGCGGGGCGTATGCGGTCTTGCCTTATGTCTACCAAGGCGCAGTGGAACAGTTTGGCTGGGTCACGGCCTCGCAAATGATTGACGGCTTGGCCCTGGGCGAAACCACGCCCGGCCCGCTGATCATGATCGTGGCCTTTGTCGGCTACCTGGGGGGACACGCAGGTGCCTTGCTCGGACCAGATCACGTGTTTGCGGCCGGAGCCTTGGCCGCTTGCATGGCCACCTGGTTCACCTTTTTGCCCTCGTTCATCTTGATCTTGGCCGGTGGCCCCTTGGTGGAGTCCACCCGCAACCAGCTGCAACTGACAGCGCCACTCACCGCCATCACCGCCGCCGTGGTGGGCGTGGTGCTGAACCTGACTTTGTTTTTGAGCTACCACGTGTTCTGGCCTCAGGGCTACAGTGCTGTGGGTTGGCTGGGCGGCGTGGACGGCGTTGCGCTGGCCATGGCCTTTGCTGCGGCGCTGGCCCTGCTGCGCTACAAACGCAGCGTGTTGGAAGTGATTGCGGTCTCGGCCTTGCTGGGTTGGGTGGTCAGCATGGTGCCAGTTGGGCTGTTGGGCTAAGCTGTCTTGGTCAAGCTTTGTCTTGCAAGGCTTGCGCCAAAAACTCCATCAACACCTTGACCCGGTGCGGAATGTAACGGTTGCTGGGTAACACCGCATAAATGCCCAGGGGCACGGCATCAAACGCCGCCAGCACCGGCACCACTTCGCCTCGCGCCAAAAACGGCGCGGCAATGAAATCAGGTTGCCGGGTGATGCCCAGGCCCCGCGCTGCGGCCTGCATCAAGGCCGTACCGTTGTTGGCCATGATGCGACTGCGCACCGGCACGCGCTCCTCTCGCCCTGCCACCGGATAGGCCCAGTTGCTCGGGCTCAAGTCCACCGAATAGGCCAAGCACTCGTGATGGCGCAGCTCGTCCGGGCTGCGCGGCGTGCCGTGCAAGTTCAGGTAAGCGGGCGAGGCCAAGGTCAGCAACTGGCAGGTGCCCAGCTTGCGCAAAATATCCCCTGACGCCAACTGCGCGGTGATGCGGATCGACAGGTCAATTCCCTCTTCGATCAAATTGGTGCGACGGTCGGAGAAGTCCATCTCAAATTGAATGTGCGGCTGTTGCTCGGCAAACGCCAGCAGCAAGGGCATCAAGCGCTCCAAGCCAAAACTCAAGGGCAGGCCCAAGCGAATCCGACCGCGCGGCTCGACCTTCTCTTGCGTCACCCCCGCCTCCGCCGCGTCCACCAAGTTCAAGATCACGCGGCACTTTTCCAGGTAAGCGGCACCGGCGGCGGTGAGCGACAGGCTGCGGGTGCTGCGCGTCATCAGCTTAGCGCCCAGCGCGGTTTCGAGCGCAGAGATTTGGCGCGTCACCACCGAGCGGGCGACGTTCAGCTGATCGGCCACGGCCGTGAAACTGCCCGTCTCAGCGACGCGGGCAAAGAGTTGCATGGCATGGAGCTTGTTCATAGAGCCCTCCTTATTGTTGCTTATTTTGCAACAAACAATTGGTTATTAGATACTTTATTAAATATGCACAAGTCTCTACAGTCCATCCCATGCCCTCACTGACCCCCACCTTCTCTCTGCGCAATGTCTTGTTTGTGCCGCATGGCGCGCCCACGTTCGCACTGAACCCTGGCGCAGCCGGCGCGGCCATGAGCCAAGTGGCGCAGCAGCTCGCCCCACCCCGTGCCATCGTGGTGGTCAGCCCGCACTGGGAAACCGCGCTGCCCACCGTGGGTTTGGCCACCCAGCTTGAGACCATTCACGACTTTTTCGGTTTCCCTTCGCCCCTGTACGACATCCGCTACCCGGCCAGCGGTTGCCCGGAGGCGGCACGCGAAGTCGTGAGCGCGCTGCAAGTCCATGGCTTTGAAGTGCAAACCGACGCGCAGCGCGGCCTGGACCATGGCGCCTGGATTCCATTGCGGCAAATGTTCCCGGAGGCCGATGTGCCCGTGATACCCCTGTCGGTGCAAAGCCACGCCGGCCCCGCCCACGCCTACCGCATCGGTCAGGCGCTGGCCGCTTTGGCTGCTCACAACATCTGGATCCTCGGCTCGGGCAATGTGACCCACAACCTGGGCGATCTGCGCATCGCCCGCATGCAAGGCGATCGCACGCCCGCCTATGTGCAGGTGTTTGCCGACTGGTTGGCCGATCACTTGGCGCAAGGCGATCTGGACCGTTTGCTGAACTACCGCCAGCACAGCCCCGAAGGCGTTCGCGCGCACCCCAGCGAAGAGCATTTGCTGCCGCTGTTCACCGCCTTGGGCGCCGCAGGACCGGACGCGGTGCCGCAGGCTTTTCACCGCGGCATCAGCGACTGCGTGATCGCCATGGACGGTTACGCCTTTCAAACCCTCAAAGGCAAGCCATGAGCACAAGCGCTTACACCCGCGTCGCCAAAAGCTTGCATTGGCTGATGGCCGCCCTGCTGATCGGCATGCTGAGCCTGGGCTTTTACATGGCCGACTTGCCCCTGTCACCCGACAAATTGCAGCTGTACGCTTGGCACAAATGGGTAGGCGTGACGGTCTTTGCGTTGGTGTGGCTGCGCTTGTTGTGGCGCATCACGCACCGCCCGCCTGCCTACCCGGCCAGCATGCACCGCGCAATGCAGTTCTTGGCGCATGGCGGCCACTGGGCGCTGTATGCTTTGATGATGGCCATTCCGCTCACCGGTTGGCTGATGAGTTCGGCCAAAGGTTTCCAGACCGTGTGGTGGGGTATTTGGCCCATTCCAGATCTGTTGGCCAAAGACAAAGAACTGGGCCATACCCTGCAAGAAGTGCATGAGGCTTTGAACTGGCTCTTGCTGCTGCTGGTCAGCGGCCACGCGGCTGCGGCTTTGAAACACCACTGGATCGACCGCGACAATATTTTGACCCGCATGCTGCCTCAAGGAAGAAAACATGACTGAATTCAACATCCTCTATCGTTCACTCTCTTTGATCACCACCCTGGTCTGCGCCCTGCCTGCGGCCCACGCGGTGGAATACAAAACCGTGGCACTCGACAAGAGCAAAGTCACGTTCAACTACAAACAAATGGGCGTGGCCATGGACGGCCAGTTCAAAAAATTCAGCCCCCAGCTGAGTTTTGACCCGGCCAAAGCGGCCAACGCCAAAGCCAGCATCGAGATCGAACTGGCCAGCGTGGACGCGGGCTCAGCCGAAGCCGACGATGAAGTGGTGGGCAAATCATGGTTCAACGTCAAGAGTTTCCCCAAAGCCTTGTTCGTGTCCACGCAGGTCAAAGCTGCAGGGGTCAACCTGTTCGAGGTCACCGGCAAACTCACCATCAAGGGCCAAACCCGCGATGTGACTTTTGTGCTCAAGCACACGCCGCAGGGCAGTAACGGATTGCTCAGCGGCGGCTTGACCATCAAGCGCGGTGACTTCACGATTGGCGAAGGCCCTTGGGCCAAGTTCGACGTCGTGGCCAACGACATTCAAATTAATTTTCAACTCACCGCCCAACCGGGCAAATGATTTTTTAACTGGAGCAACCTCATGAAAAAACGCAACCGCATCGCCGCCGCCCTGTCTTTGGCTACGGTGTCACTGGCCACCTTGTTCGCAGGCAGCGCCATGGCCGCCCCCGTCACTTACAACATCGACGGCTCGCACACTTTTCCGCGTTTTTCTTATTCGCACTTTGGCTACTCCACCCAACTGAGCAGCTTCAGCAAAACCACCGGCAAGATCGTGTTTGACGCCGAAGCCAAAACCGGTTCAGTGGACATCGTGATCGACACCAAATCGGTGAACACCGGTTTCAGTGACTTCAACCAACACATCCAAGGCGAAGACTTCTTGGACACCGCCAAGTTCCCGCAAGCCACCTTCAAGTCCACACAAGTGATTTTTGACGGCGCCAAGCCGGCCCAAATTGAAGGCCTGTTGACCCTCAAAGGCGTGACCAAAGCCGTGACCTTGACTGTGACGGGTTTTCAGTCTGCGCCCCACCCGATGCTGAAAAAACCAGCGCTGGGCGCCAACGCCTTCACCGTGATCAAGCGCACCGAGTTCAACGCCGGCAAGTACGCGCCTTATGTGGGTGACGACGTGCGCATCGACATCGCTGTCGAAGCCATAGCGCAGTAAGCCTTCTGGGCGCTCAGGCGCTTAAACTCACGACATGATGAAAACCATTTTTTTCATACTGTGTTTCACGTCGGTTTGGGCGCAAGCTCAGACCGATGTGGCGACTTCTGAGCCTTGGGCGTTCAAACTCACGCCCTCGTTTTACGCAACGGCGCAAGAACGCAATGCGGTCGATGTGAATCTGCGCGCCAACAAGGGGCCGCACGCGTTGTGGATCGGGCAGTACCAGCGCGGAAACGAATTCCAGCAAACCCGAACGGGCTACGAGTACACCGCCAATTTCGACTGGGGGCAAATGGTGCCCTCGTTGCAGGCCGCCAGCGGGGGTTTTGCCGGCGGTTCGCTGAGCTTTCAGATCGGGCAACCTGTGTATGCCTTGGTCGCTTTCGGTCGCACCAATTTGCGCGACTACTACAACCTGAACTTTGACCCGAACGACATGGTCACGCTCGGCTTCGGGGCGCATTTGGCCCATGGACATCAGCTGTCGATGTTCACCGTCAAAGACAACCGTCTCGCCACCGATCAAATGATCACCCACGGCGTCTGGCGCTGGCAAGCCAACGATGCAGACCGTTGGACGCTGGATTTGGCTTACAAAGAGGGCCGCAGCAGCCCAGGTGAGGCGCGCATCAACGGTCGCAGCGCGTCAGTGACCTATGACCACCACCGCACCTTTGTGCGGCTGGCTTACGACGAAAAGGTCAACTTCAGCGCCGACAACCAAACCCGGGTGTCGGCGGGTTTGCGCTTTTAAGCGTAATAGGCTTCGACCGCGCCTTTGAGCTTGATCAGCAAGGGCTTGCCTTTGCGGTCCAGCGCCTTGCCTGCGGGCACTTTGACCCAGCCTTCGCTGACGCAATACTCTTCCACGTCGGTGCGCTCTTTGCCATTGAAGCGAATGCCAATGTCGTGCTGAAACACCGCCGCCAGATGGTGCGGGCTGCGCGGGTCGATGGACAAATGGTCAGGCAAGGCGAGACGTGTTGTGGTGTCAGGAGTGGCGGGGGTGTCGGTCATGGGGTGTGTCTAAGACGAATGGGAATGCACGTATTTTCGTTGATTTCAAAGCGCGTCTGAATCAAACCTTGTCCAAACCCAGCAAGCGCACGGCGTTGCCTTTCAAGATGCCGGGCATCACCTCGGGCTTGAAGCCCGCCACCTCAAAGTCCTTGATCCAGCGCTCGGGCGTGATCAACGGGTAGTCGCTGCCAAACAAAATGCGGTCTTTAAGCAGGGTGTTGGCGTACTGAATCAGTTGCTTGGGAAAGTACTTGGGGCTCCAGCCCGACAGGTCAATCCACACATTGGGCTTGTGCGTGGCCACTGAGAGCGCCTCGTCTTGCCAAGGAAAGCTGGGGTGCGCCATGACGATCTGCATATCGGGAAAGTCAATCGCCACATCGTCCAGATGCATGGGGTTGCTGTAGGCCAGGCGCAGGCCGCCGCCGCAGCGCATGCCCGAGCCGATGCCGCTGTGGCCAGTGTGAAAAATCGCTGGCATTTTGTGCGCGTTGATCACTTCGTAAATCGGCCAAGCCATCTTGTCGTAGGGGTGGTAGCCCTGCACCGTGGGGTGGAACTTGAAGCCGCGCACACCTTCTTCTTTGATCAAGCGCTCGGCTTCGCGTGCGCCCATCTTGCCCTTGTGCGGGTCGATGCTGGCGAAGGCGATCATCATGTCGCTGTTCTCGCGCGCGGCCTTGGCAATCTCTTCGTTGGGGATGCGCCTGCGGCCCAGCTGGGACTCGCTGTCTACGGTGAACATGACCAAGCCCATTTTGTGTTGCCGGTAATAGGCCACGGTTTCGTCAATCGTTGGGCGGCGGTTGCTGCCGAAAAATTTATCGGCGGCGCGGTCGTATTCTTCGCCGTAGTTGTCAAACGGGTTCCAGCAACTCACCTCGGCATGGGTGTGGATGTCGATCGCAATCAGGTCTTCGTGTTTCATTCAATTCACTCCAAAATTTTCAAGCGGCAGCGGGACTCGCACCGGGCCGAGCCACCGGGGCTTCGCGGATCGGCAAATTCACCAGCGCCGCGGCCACGGCCAGCGCCATGTCGGCGTACCACATCCAAGAATAATCACCAAAATACGTGATGGCCAAACCCCCCAACCAGGCGCCCATGAAGCCGCCAATTTGGTGCGACAACAGCGTCAAGCCAAACAAGGTGCCCATGTAGCGCACGCCAAACAATTTACCCACCAAAGCCGCCGTGGGCGGCACCGTGGCCAGCCAGGTCAAGCCCAGACCGGCGGCAAAGATATAAAAGGTCCATTCGGTTTTAGGCATCAGCAAATACCCGCCAATCAGCAAGGCACGCGAGCCGTACATCAGCGCCAGAATGGTTTTGCTGCGGTACTTGGACACGGCCGAGCCCACCACCAAGCTGCCCACGATATTGGTCAAGCCAATGATGGCCAGCGACCAACTCGCCACCGAAGGCGGCAAACCGCACAGGTCGACCTCACCGGGCAAATGCGTGACCAAGAAGGCAATGTGAAAACCGCAGGTGAAAAAGCCCGCGTGCAGCAGCCCGTAGCTGGGGGTTTTGAAAGCGTCTTTCACCGTTTGACGCAGACCCAGATCCGGTTCGGTGTTGACTGGCGCTGCGCGGGAATGGGGGGTGACTTTGCGCACCAGCGGCAACGCCATCAAGGTCAAAGCGGCCAAAGTCCACATGGCCCCCATCCAGCCCAAGGCCTGGATCAACTTTTGCGCCACGGGGGCAAAGACAAACTGGCCGAGCGAGCTGCCCGCATTGATCACGCCCGAGGCGGTGCCGCGCGACTCGGCTGGCACGCGCTGGGCCACCGCGCCCATCAGCACCGAGAAACTGGCCGCGCCTGCGCCCGCAGCAGACAACACGCCCAGCGCGATCGTGATCCCGAAAGCACTGGTCATGAAAGGGATGATGGCGGTGGCCAAGGCCATCATCGCCACGCCGCCCAACAAGACAGGCCGAGCGCCATAACGATCGGCCAAGGCCCCGGCTACAGGTTGCACAGCACCCCAGACAAACTGACCAATCGCCATGGCCAAGCTCAAGCTGACAATGCCCAAGCCGGTGCTGGTGTTGATGGGGCTGAGGAACAGGCCGTTGGCCATGCGAATGCCGCCCGTGATCATCAGGATCCCTGCGGCAGCCAGCGTGATGGCCATGACGCCGGGGTGTTTGAGAGAGTGAAACATGCAAAACTTTCAGGTCAGAGGGCTTACGCAATTCAAGTCGCGGCGCACCGATCGTAACCAAGTTTTCCCAAGCCAGCAGTCGTCCGCGATTTTCAAGCTGAAGTCGTCTGCATCCTTGCGCCATGCAAGTCGGCGCCAAAACCCAGGGTAAACACCAGGCAAAAAAGTGCATATACCGCTCACAATATCGTTATCAACAATAACCTTATCAACCTCTCTTGGCTTCACCTCGGGGCTCAGAACGGACACTGCACATGACTGATTTGAATACGCCGATTTTTGACCGCGCCGCAGCCCATGGCGTTTCGCTGGAGATGCAGGGCGCCGTGGCCGTGGTGCGTTTGTGCCGCCCCGCCAAGCGCAACGCCTTGAACGACGGCTTGATTGAAGCGCTGCGTGATGTGTTTCAAAATCTGCCTGCCCAAGCCGGCGCTGCCGTGATCCACGGAGAGGGTGACCACTTTTGCGCCGGGCTCGATTTGTCCGAACTCAAAGAGCGTGACGCCGGCGAAGGCATTCACCACTCGCGCAGCTGGCACGTGGCATTGAACGCGGTCGAGCAAGGCCGCGTGCCTGTCGTCGCCGCCCTGCACGGCGCTGTGGTCGGTGGCGGTTTGGAGTTGGCCAGTGCCTGCCATATTCGCGTGGCCGATGACAGCACCTTCTACGCATTGCCCGAAGGCACACGCGGCATTTTTGTCGGCGGTGGCGGTTCGGTGCGCGTGCCCAAACTGATTGGCGCAGCCCGCATGACCGACATGATGCTGACGGGTCGCGTGTACAACGCGCAAGACGGCGAACGCGTGGGCCTGGCGCAGTACCTGGTGCCCACAGGCACGGCCCTGGCCAAGGCCATTGATCTGGCCTCGCGCATTGCCACCAATGCGCCGCTGACCAACTTCGCCCTGATGCACGCCCTGCCCCGCATCGCTGAGCAACCGGCCGACCATGGCTTCTTCACTGAAGCGCTTATCGCTTCCATTGCCCAAGCGGCCCCCGAAGCCAAAGCCCGTGTACGTGCCTTCCTGGATGGCAAGGCCGCCAAGGTGCAAAAGTCATGAGCACGGCGCCATTTCGTCCTTTGAAGTTTGGCGTGACCCGCGTCACGCTGCGCGACGGCGTACCCGGCACCCATTACCTGAAAGCCGACCAAGAGCTGCAACCTTTTGCTGCGCGCATGACCGACCGGCTGCAGCACTGGGCGCAAACCAAGCCAGACCACAGCTTCATGGCGCGCCGCGTCAAGCAAGCCGACGGCAGCTTGGGTGCGTGGAAACACATCAGCTATGCGCAGGCCTGGGCAACGGCTCGCAGCATTGCACAAGGCCTGATCAACCGGGGGTTGAATACCGAACGCCCTGTGGTGATCTTGAGCGAGAACAGCTTGGAGCACGCCTTGCTCGGCCTGGGTTGCATGCTGGCCGGTGTGCCGTTTGTGCCCACCTCGCCGCCCTACTCCTTGATCAGCGTGGACTACGACAAGCTCAAGCATGTGCTGCGCACCGTCACGCCGGGCATGGTGTTCGCATCCGACGCACGCTACGCCAAAGCCATTGCCGCCACTGTTCAAGCAGACATGGAAGTGGTGATGGTGGATGGCGCCGTGGATGGCCGTGAGGTCACCTCGTTCGCCAGCCTGTGCGCCACCACTGAAACACCCGCCGTTGACGCGGCGATTGCCGCCACCGGCGCCGACACCATCGTCAAGTTTTTGTTCACCAGCGGCTCGACCAAGTTGCCCAAGGCCGTGATCAACACACAGCGCCTGTGGTGCGCCAACCAGCAGCAAATGGCCCAGTCCATGCCCGTGCTGGCCGAGCAAGAGCTGGTGCTGGTCGACTGGCTGCCCTGGAACCACACCTTTGGTGGCAATCACAACGTGGGCATGGTGATCTACCACGGCGGCACGCTGTACATCGACGAAGGCAAGCCCACACCCGCACTGATCGCTGAGACCTTGCGCAACCTGCGCGAGATCGCGCCCACGGTCTACTTCAATGTGCCGACCGGCTTTGAGGCGATTGCCAACGCCATGCAAACCGACGACCTGCTGCGCAAAACCTTGCTGTCGCGTGTGCAGATGTTCTTTTATGCCGGCGCCGCTTTGGCGCAGCCGATTTGGGACAGCCTGTTCGCCTCGCAAGAGCGCGAAGTCGGCGAGCGCATCGTCATGGGCACGGGTCTGGGCATGACCGAGTCCGGTCCCTTTGGCATTTTTATCACCAACCCCTATGTGCATGCCGGCGACCTGGGCGTGCCCACGCCGGGCCTGGAGCTCAAGCTGGTGGACATGCAAGGCAAGACCGAAGTGCGCTATCGCGGCCCCAATATCACCCCCGGCTACTGGCGCAACCTTGAGGAAACCGCGGGCGCGTTTGACGAAGAAGGCTTCTTCAAAACCGGCGACGCGGTCAAATGGATCGACGAAACCGATGTGCACTTGGGCTTGAAATTTGACGGCCGCATTGCCGAAGACTTCAAACTGGCCACCGGCACCTTTGTCAGCGTGGGCCCGCTGCGCGGCAAGATCATTGCGGCCGGTGCGCCTTACATTCAAGACGCGGTGCTCACCGGCATCAACATGAAAGAAGTCGGCGCCATGGTGTTCCCGACACCCGCCGTGCGCGCCTTGAGCGGCCTGGGCGCGGATGCGCCCATGTCCGATGTGCTGGCCTCGGCACCGGTGCTGGCCAAGTTCCAAGACATCGTGAACGAATTGGCCCAAAGCGGCACTGGCAGCGCCAACCGCATCGCCCGCCTGTGCCTGCTGTCGGAACCACCGACCATCGACAAAGGCGAGATCACCGACAAAGGCTCGATCAACCAACGCTCGGTGCTCACCCACCGCGACGACACGGTCACAGCCCTGCACGCCGACACGCTGCACTACATCATCAAGCCCCAATAACCCCATGTAGGAGCCTGCCTGCAGGCGATGACTTGACCTGGCCCAAGGCTTCATCGCTTGCTGGCAAGCGCCTAAACAGAAACTGAAAGAACACAATGGCTTCCAAAGGATTTTTCAACGCGTTTGCCGATGTGTGGATGCACGAAGGCGTGCGCACCCCCATGGTCGACTACTGCGGCGCACTCGGCCACATCTCGCCGACCGACCTGGGCATCAAGGCTGCCCGCGAAGCCTTGAAGCGCGCGGGCATTGCGGCCACCGAGATCGACTCGGTCATCACCGGCAACATGGCACCAGGCGACTTTGACCAGTTCTTCTTGCCACGTCACATCGGGCTGTATGCCGGTGTGCCGCAAGAAGTGCCCGCCATCATGACCCAGCGCATTTGCGGCACCGGCTTTGAGCTGTTCCGCCAAGCGGGTGAGCAGATCGAAGCGGGCGTGTGCGAAGTCGCCTTGGTGGTGGGCACCGAGAGCATGACGCGCAATCCGATTGCCGCCTTCAACCACCGCACCGGCTTTAAGCTGGGGGCGCCCGTGGGCTTTCAAGACTATATGTGGGAAGCGTTGAAAGACCCGGCGGCGGGCATCAACATGATCCAGACCGCCGAGAACTTGGCGAAGAAATACAACATCACCCGTGAAGAGGTGGACCAGTTCGCCTCCGACTCGTTTGCCAAGGCCGTGGCCGCGCAAGACAGTGGTTTCCTCGCCGGTGAGATCGTGCCGGTCACCACCGAAAAATTTGAGCTCGAAGGCTACAAAGCCCGTGGCATCAAGCTGCAAGGCAAGATCACCGAAGTCAGTGCCGACACGCATCCGCGCATTTCGCCGGCCGAAGTGCTGGCCAAGCTCAGGCCAGTGTATGAAGGCGGAGTGCAAACCGGTGGCAACAGCGCGGCCTTGGTCGATGCCGCGGCGGCCTGCGTCGTCACCTCGGGCTCTTATGCCAAAGCCCATGGCACAAAGCCTTTGGCCCGCGTGGTGGCTGCAGCGGCCGTGGGCGTGCCGCCCGAAATCATGGGCATTGGCCCAGCCCCTGCGATCCGCTTGCTGCTGGAGCGCACGGGCCTGAAGCTGTCCGACATCGGCCGCTTTGAAATCAACGAAGCCCAAGGCGCACAAACCCTGGCGGTGGGCCGCGAGCTGGGCCTGGACCTGTCCAAGCTCAACGTCAACGGCGGCGCGATTGCGCTGGGCCACCCCCTGGCCGCCACGGGCGTGCGCTTGACCATCACCTTGGCGCGGGAACTCCAACGCTCCGGCCAACGCTGGGGCATCTCCAGCGCTTGCGTGGGCGGCGGCCAAGGTATTGCGCTGTTGATCGAAAACCCCGAAGCTATCTAACCCCACACTCCATTTGGAGGAGCTTGCCTGCAAGCGATAGACTTTTGATTGCGCAAGGCTGGATCGCCAGCAGGCTGGCTCCTACGAAGGAAAAATCCCCATAGGCGCGCAAGCGCCGACTTACAACAGAAAGGTAATGACATGAAGATCCAAGGACACGCTGCTCTCGTCACCGGTGGAGGCTCCGGCCTCGGTGAAGCCACAGCCCGCGAACTGGCCCGCTTAGGCGCCAAAGTGGCGGTACTCGACGTCAACATGGACAACGCCCAGCGCGTGGCGGCGGACATTGGTGCGGAATATGGAAACGGCTTTGCCGTGGCCATCCAATGCGACGTCACCAGCCCACAGAGCATGCAAGCGGCGATCGAACAAGCCGCCGCCGCCCATGGCACAGCGCGCATCTTGATGCAGATTGCCGGCATTGGCTCGGCCAAACGCGTGGTCGGCAAAGACGGTAACGCCGCGCCCCTGGAAGACTTTGCCAAAGTCATCAACGTGAACCTGATTGGCACCTACAACGCCGCACGCTTGTTTGCCGCGGCCTGCGCCAAAGCCGACCCCATGGAAGACGGCGAACGCGGCGTGATGGTGTTCACCGCCTCGGTGGCCGCCTTTGATGGCCAGGTGGGTCAACAAGCCTACAGCGCCTCCAAAGCCGGCGTGGCCGGCATGACGCTGCCCATGGCCCGCGACTTGGCGCAGCACGGCATTCGTGTGTGCACCATCGCCCCAGGCCTGTTTGCCACCCCCTTGCTGCGCACCTTGCCTGAGCCAATACAGGCCTCACTGGCCGCCAGCATTCCGTTTCCCGCTCGCTTGGGCAAACCCGAAGAGTTTGCCGAGTTGGCCGCGCACATTGTCAGCAACGGTCACCTGAACGGCGAAGTCATTCGCCTGGACGGCGCGCTGCGCATGGCGCCACGTTGAAGCTGGCCATGCGCAAAACCGTTGTTTACGAAGTGCAGGTGATGTTCGGGGATTGCGATCCGGCAGGCATCGTCTTCTTCCCCAATTTTTCCAAATGGATGGACGCCTCGTCTTTGAACTTTTTCGTGCAATGTGGCGTGCTGCCATGGCGCGAGTTGGTCAAGACGCGCGGCATCATCGGCACGCCGCTGCTGGAGATTCACACCCAATTCATCCGCCCTGCAACCTATGGCGAAACCATTCAAGTGCATACCAGCGTGCAAGAGTGGCGCGACAAAGTGTTTGTGCACAAACATGTGGTGATGCGCGGTGACACCGTGCTGTGCGAAGGCACCGAAGTGCGTGCCTTTTGCATCAAACACCCGGACGATGCGGACCGCATCAAATCCATCCCCGTGCCTGAAGATATCAAGGCTTTGTGCAGCTGATCGCCTGACAGACAGAACCGCTTCCCCCTAACCTCTTTTCCCCAACCTGTTACCCACCACCCTCCGAGGAGACAAGCATGAACTTCAAAAAAACCCTGTTGGCTATGGCCATCACTGCAACGGCCAGTACAGCCGCTTTGGCCGACATCAAGATCGGCGTGAGCCTGGCCTTGACAGGACCCGGCTCCGGTCTGGGCATCCCGATGCAAAAACAGCTGAGCCTGTTTCCCAAGACCTTGGGCGGAGAAAAAGTGGAGCTGATCATTTTGGACGACGCCTCCGATCCAGGCAAAGCCGCAGCGAATGCGCGCCGCTTCGTCACCGAAGACAAAGTGGATGTGATTTTTGGCTCCTGCCTGACCCCCACCTCGGCCGCCATCACCCCCATCGCTTTCGACGCGAAAACAGCGCAAATCTCTGGCGCGCCCACCCCACCTCAAGGGGACAAAGAATCCATCGTCTTCCGTCTGCCCCAGGGCTTCAACGTGATGAGCCACGCGGTGGTGGAACACATGAAAAAGAACGGTGTTAAATCCGTGGGTTTCCTGGGTTACGCCGACGGCTATGGTCAAGGTTGGTTGGCCAATATGGCCCCACTGCTGGAGAAAGCCGGCATCAAGTTTTTGGAGGGCGAGCGTTTTGCCCGCACAGACACCAGCGTCACACCGCAAGCGCTGAAGCTGACCGCCGCCAATCCTGATGCCATTTTGGTGGTGGCTTCTGGCTCTGGCGCGGCCATGCCGCAACTGGCCCTGGCCGAGCGCGGCTACAAAGGCAAGATCTACCAAACCCACGCCGCGGCCACCCCTGACTTGATGCGCATTGGCGGCAAGACCGTAGAAGGTACATATGTGGTTTCGGGTCCGGCTTTGTTGGGCGACCAACTGCCTGACAACCACCCTTCCAAAAAACAAGCGCTGAATTTCGTCGCCAACTTTGAACAAGCGTTTGGCGCCAATTCCCGCAACCAGTTTGCCGGTCACTCCTATGACTTCCAAGTCACCATGGAAAAAGTGATCCCCATGGCGTTGAAAAAAGCCAAGCCCGGCACAGCGGAATTTCGCACCGCCGTGCGCGACAGCCTGGAAACCATGGGCCGCACCGTGTTTGCCCATGGGGTGATGAATTGGACGGCCAAAGACCACGAAGGCTACACCCTGGAAACTGGTGTCATGACCAAGGTCGTTGACGGCAAATTCAAGGTCGAATAAGTCCATTTTTGGACGGCCACAGCCTCCCCGCGCAGTGATGCACCGCATCCTGCCGGGGGCTGGCCCTTTGCGATCTCGCACGGGCACAGAGTCCCGTTGTACTCACTCTCTCACCAGACTTCGCAAGGTTTACTATGGATTTCTCGATTGCCAGCATTTTGCTGCTGGACGGCATCACCAACGGCGCCATCTACGCCCTGCTGGGCTTGGCCACGGTACTGGTCTTCACGGTCACGCGCATCATTTTCATACCCCAGGGCGAGTTTGTGGCCTATGGTGCTTTGACCCTCGCGATCCTGCAAACCGGCAAAATTCCGGGCACGGTCTGGCTGTTGATCATCATGGCCCTGCTGGCCAGCGTGATGGAAGGCGTGACGCGCTGGCGGCACAACGGACAAGCCGGTCGCGCCCTGCAAGCCGCGTTGAAAACCTTGGCTTTTCCGGCAATGATTGCCGGGCTCGCCATTTGGGCCGCTCCCCAACAATTTCCCATGGGCGTTCAGGCCGCGCTCAGCGTGGCCATCGTGACCGCCTTCGGCCCTTTGGTGTACCGAGTGGCTTACCAATCGCTGGAAGCGGCCAGCCCCCTGGTGCTGCTGATCGTCTCGGTGGGTGTGCATTTTGCGATGACCGGGCTGGGCCTGCTGTTTTTTGGCGCCGAGGGCTTTCGCAACCCGAGCTTTTGGGACCTGCGTTTGGCGTTGGGGCCGATCTCCTTGTCAGGGCAAATGATCATCACGTTCACCATGTCGCTGGCCTTGATCGTGATGCTGTGGCTTTACTTTGAACGCTCCTTGCGTGGCAAAGCCTTGCGCGCCACCGCCGTCAACCGCACCGGGGCACGGCTCATGGGCATCTCCAGCCACAGCGCCGGGCAACTGACCTTTTTGCTGGCCGCCTTGATCGGCGCCTTGTCGGGCCTGCTCATCGGTCCGACCACCACGGTCTACTACGACTCTGGTTTTTTGATTGGCCTCAAAGGCTTTGTGGCGGCCGTCATCGGCGGTTTGTCCAGCTACCCGGGTGCCCTGTTGGGTGCACTGTTTGTGGGCATTGTCGAAGCCTTTGGCGCCTTCTGGGCCAGCGCTTTCAAAGAGGTGATTGTGTTCACCCTGATCCTGCCTGTTCTCCTTGCGCGTTCCTTGCGCAGCGGTCACTCTGACGAGGCGCATTGAGATGAATAAGCAAAATTTGCATTTGTGGCTGCTGGCTGCAGCCATCCCCTTGGTCGCCTGGCTGCCCCTGCCTGATTTTTGGATCGTGCAACTCAACTACGTGGGCTTGTACGCCCTGGTCTGCTTGGGCTTGGTCCTGCTCACCGGCGTGGGCGGACTGACCTCCTTTGGTCAGGCTGCTTTTGTCGGCATTGGCGCTTACACCACCGCCTGGCTGACCCTGAACTTGGACCTGTCGCCTTGGCTGACGCTGTGGATCGGTCTGGGCCTGACCGCAGTGAGTGCGCTGATTGTGGGCGCCATCACCTTGCGCATGTCGGGCCACTACCTGCCCTTGGCCACGATTGCCTGGGGCTTGTCGCTGTATTACCTGATGGGCAACCTCGACGCCTTGGGCAAATACGATGGCTTGCAAGGCTTGAAAAGTTTGTCCATCGGCTCCTTGGACATTGGCCAGGGCCGCTTGTTTTTTGTGTTGACCTGGGCCATCTTGTTGGCCGGGGCTGTGGCGCTGTTGAACTTGCTGGACTCACGACCCGGGCGGGCCATCCGCTCACTCAAGACGGGCTCGCAAATGGCCGAGGCCATGGGCATCAACACCTTCCGCTACAAGGTCACCATTTTCGTCATTGCAGCCTTGTTCGCTTCGGTCGCGGGTTGGTTGATGGCGCACTTCCAGCGCACCGTGAACCCCTCGGCCTTTGGTCTGAAGATGGGCATTGAATACCTGTTCATGACCGTGGTGGGCGGCGTGGGCCATGTCTGGGGTGCCTTGGTGGGTGCCGGCCTGATCAAGCTGCTCGACGATTATTTACAGGTGGCGCTGCCGGCCTTGATTGGTACCAGCGGCAGCTATGAAGTCATTGTGTTCGGTATCGCCATGGTGCTGGTGCTGAAATACATGCCCGACGGTCTGTGGTCCTTGGTGACCGACCTTTTGCCGCGCACGTCCAGGCCGGTCGATTGGCAAGATGCCGCGGATCTGCCCGCACGCCACAAACCAGCGCCCGGCGACAGCGTGCTGTCTGTGCGCGCCGTGCGCAAACAATTTGGCGGCTTGCTGGCGGTCAACGACATCAGCTTTGACATCCATGCCGGGCAAATCGTCGGTTTGATCGGACCCAATGGCGCAGGCAAATCCACCACCTTCAACCTGATCACCGGCGTGATTGACAAGACCAGCGGTGAGGTGTTGTTTTGCGGCGAAAGCATTGGCAACCTGCCCTCGCGCGCCATTGCCCGCAAAGGGATGGCCCGCACCTTCCAACACGTGAAGATGATCCCCGACATGACTGTGCTGGAAAACGTGGCCTTGGGTGCCTATATGCGCGGACGCATGGGCGTGCTGTCGGCCATGTTGCGCAGCAACCGGGCCGAAGAGCGCCGCATGATGAAAGAAGCGCAGCGCCAGCTCGAGCGTATTGGCATGGGCGAGTACTTGCACGAGCAAGCCGGCAACCTGGCCATGGGGCCGCAGCGCCTGATGGAAATTGCCCGCGCGCTGTGCTGCGATCCGGCTTTGCTGTTGCTGGACGAACCCGCCGCCGGTCTGCGCCACAAAGAAAAACAAGGCCTGGCCCAGGTGCTGCGCCAGCTGCAAGGCGAAGGCATGAGCATCTTGCTGGTCGAGCACGACATGGACTTGGTGATGGACGTGTGCGACCACTTGGTGGTGATGGAGTTCGGCACCTTGCTGACCCAGGGCACCCCCGCTGAAATTCAAGCCAGTCCGGCCGTGCGTGCGGCCTACCTCGGAACGGAACACTAACTATGTCGACCCCCTTACTCAAAGTCACCGACCTGCGCGCAGGCTACGGCAAAGCCGAAGTGCTGCACGGGCTGAGCCTGGAAGCCGCCAAAGGCAGCGTGATCACCGTCATCGGCCCCAATGGTGCGGGCAAGTCCACCTTGCTGAATGCGCTGATGGGCCTGATCCCGGGCAAAGGCTTGATCGAATTTGATGGCCAGTCCATCAACGCGCTGACCTTGGAAGAACGCGTGATGCAAGGTATTGCCTTGGTGCCCGAAAAGCGCGAACTGTTCAGCACCATGAGCGTGGAAGACAACCTCGTGTTGGGCGGTTACCGCCAAATGCGCCTGGGCAATGCGCAGTGGCGCGACCGCCTGGCCGATGTGTTTGATCTGTTTCCGCGCCTGAAGGAACGTCGCCTGCAGGAGGCCGCCACGCTGTCGGGCGGTGAGCGCCAAATGTTGGCCGTGGGCCGCTCGTTGATGTCACGTCCAGCGCTGCTGATGTTGGACGAGCCCAGTCTGGGCCTGGCACCGCTGATCGTCAAAGAGATTTTCTCGATCATCGAGACCCTGCGTCAAATTGGCGTGACCATTGTGTTGGTCGAGCAAAACGCGCGTGCAGCGCTGGCTGTGGCCGACCATGGCTATGTGCTGGAGATGGGCGAGATCGGCCTGCATGGCGCCGCTGCCGATCTGGCGCAAGACTCCCGCGTGATCGACACCTACCTCGGTGCCGCCAAGAAGTAAACCCAGAAATTGAGCATGAACGCCTACCAACCCCGCACCGATGACATGCAGTTTGTCTTGTCACGCGTCTTGAACGCGCCCGCCCAACTGCAAGCACTGAGCGCCTTTGCCGAGGTGGACACCGCGTTGATGCAGCAGGTGCTGGACGAAGCAGGCAAGTTTGTGGGCGAAGTGATCGCCCCTTTGAGCCGCGATGGCGACGAAATCGGCGCGCAATACAAAGACGGCGCGGTCACCATGCCGCCCGGCTTCAAAGCAGCTTATCAAACGTTCTGGCAATCGGGCTGGCCGGCGCTGGCCTCCAGCCCTGAAGATGGCGGCCAAGGCCTGCCGGCGGTGCTCGAAGCCATGCTGTACGAAATGCTGTCTGCCGCCAACCACGGCTGGACCATGGCGCCCGGTCTGCTGCATGGTGCCTACGAATGCATCAAGCACCACGCCAGCAACGAGCTTAAAGCGCAGTATTTGGAAAAGGTGGCCACCGGTGAATGGCTGGCCACCATGTGCCTGACCGAACCCCACGCGGGCTCGGACCTGGGCTTGGTCGCCACCCGTGCCCGACCGCAAGCCGATGGCAGCTGTGCCCTGAGCGGTACGAAAATTTTCATCTCGGGCGGCGAACACGACCTGACCGACAATATCGTGCACTTGGTCTTGGCGCGCCTGCCCGATGCGCCACCGGGGCCTAAAGGCCTGTCGCTGTTTCTGGTGCCCAAGTTTTACCCGGACGGTCAGCGCAGCCATGCTTACTGCGACCGCATTGAAGAAAAAATGGGCCTGCACGGCAGCCCCACCTGCGTGATGCGCTTTGATGAAGCCACCGGCTGGATCATTGGCGAACCCGGCAAAGGCTTGGGTGCGATGTTCGTGATGATGAACGCCGCCCGCCTGCATGTGGCCTTGCAAGGCATTGGCTTGCTGGACGCGGCTTGGCAAAAGGCCGACGCTTACTCCCAAGAGCGCCGCCAGATGCGTGCGCCGGGTCGAGGTCAGAGTGCCGGTGAAGCGGACCTGATTGCCGAGCACCCCGCCATGCGCCGCATACTCGATACGCAGCGCGCCTGGGTCGATGCCGGCCGCGTGTTGGCCTACCGCACCGCGCTCGAACTCGACATGATCAAGCACAGCCAAGACGCCGAGCAACAAGCCGCTGCGCAGCGCTGGTGCGCGCTGGTCACACCGGTCATGAAGTCCATCTTCACCCACCAGGCCTTTCACGGCGGCAGCGACTGCCTGCAAGTGTTGGGTGGCCACGGCTATGTGCGTGAATGGGGCATTGAACAAATCGTGCGCGACGCCCGCGTGGCCATGATCTACGAAGGCACTAACGAGATTCAGGCAATCGACCTGTTGGTGCGCAAGGTGTTGGCCGATGGTGGCAGCGGTATGCACGCCTTGCTCGACAGCTTGAACACCACCGCCCCGGCGGCGCTGCAACGCCAACTGCGCCTGCGCGAGCTGACGCAGCAGATCGTGCAAGCGGCGCCGCGTGATGCGGCTTTGCCTTACCGCGTGGCCGACGATTATTTGCGCGCCGTGGGTCTGGTGTTGATGGACTGGGCATGGCAAAGCATTGAAGCCGCATTGACTGACGACATGACTGACTGCGCGACCCGCTGGCGCGCCCCGGCAGCGGCGCTGCAACACTGGGTCTTGCCCGAGTTCGACATGCGCTGCGCGATCATCCACGCCCAGTGCCAAGCGGTCTGAAGATGGTTGGCGTTAAAAAGACACCACCGTCCGCCGCTGTGGAGCAGGTCGACACCCGCTACCTGCAAACCCTGCTGGGCTACAACGCACGTCGCGCTGCGCTGTCCATCATTGGTGTTTTCTTGGAGCGCTTGGCGGTGTACGGTTTGAAGCCGGTGGACTTTTCGGTCATGTCGGTGATCCACCACAACCCCGGCGTGACGTCGCGTCAGCTGTGCGCCTCGCTATCGATCTTGCCGCCGAATTTGGTTGGCCTGATCCAGTCGCTGGAGTCGCGCGGCTTGATTGAACGCAAGCCCCACCCCACCGACGGCCGCGCCCTGGGCTTGCACCCGACCGCCAAAGGCGTGTCACTCATGCAACAAGCCGAAGTGACCGCCTCCGAGCTGGAGATCGATGCAAGCTCTAAACTCACGGCCAGTCAGCGTCAAACGCTGGTTCAGTTATTGCAAAAAATTTACCTCTGACGCGTCACACCGGGCGCGGCAGAACACCCACCGGAGACGCCGCGATGAATCCCACCCCTGCCAAACACAGCGCTTTGCCCCACGATGCGGCCCAGGCCACGCTGATCGGGCGCCTGTGGCTGCCCGGCACCGGCCCGGTGCTGGTCCGCGTCACGCCTGAAGGCGTGTACGACTTGTCCACACTGGCCCTCACATGCAGCGACTTGCTGGAACTCGACGGGGCCGCAGCCCAAGTGCAGGCGCACACCGGTCCGCGTCTGGGTGACACCCACAGCTTGTTGCAATCCAGTGACGGTGCCAGCTTAGACACACCGCACTTTCTGGCCCCCTGCGATCTGCAAGCCATCAAGGCAGCGGGCGTGACCTTTGTCGCCAGCATGCTGGAGCGGGTGATTGAAGAACAAGCCCGCGGCGACGCCAGCAAAGCCGAGGCCGTGCGCCAAGCCGTGGTGGCGGTGATTGGCGACAACCTGCGCCAAGTGAAGCCCGGCTCGGCGCAAGCCGCGCAGCTCAAAGAAGTGCTGCTGGCGCAAGGCATGTGGTCGCAGTACCTGGAGGTCGGCATTGGGCCAGACGCCGAAATTTTCACCAAGTCACAGCCGCTGAGTGCCGTGGGCACGGGTGCCCAAGTGGGACTGCACCCTGGCAGCCATTGGAACAACCCCGAACCCGAAATCGTGCTGGCGGCCAACTCCCGCGGCGAGGTGGTCGGCGCCACCCTGGGCAACGACGTGAACCTGCGCGACTTTGAAGGCCGCAGCGCCCTGCTGTTGGGCAAAGCCAAAGACAACAACGCCAGCTGCGCCATCGGCCCCTTCATCCGTTTGTTGGATGCACATTTCAGCATCGACGCTGTACGTCAAGCCGATCTGCACATGGTGGTGACCGGCCCAGAAGGCTTTGTCATGGAAGGCGCCAGCTCCATCAGCCAGATCAGCCGCGACCCGCTGGAATTGGCTGCGCAAGCCATGGGCAAATACCACCAATACCCCGACGGCATGATGCTTTTTTTAGGCACCATGTTCGCCCCCACCCAAGACCGCCACGGCCCGGGCCAAGGCTTTACCCACGTGGTGGGCGACACGGTGGCGGTGTCCACCCCGCAACTGGGCACCTTGTTCAACCACGTCACCACCAGCGACCTGGCCGCCCCATGGACTTATGGCATGCGCGCGCTGATGCGCGACCTGGCACGCAGAAA
>CAIWWN010000292.1 GCA_903916355.1 uncultured Burkholderiales bacterium
AGTTGCTCAAGTGTTTGGTATCTTGCGTCTTCTTTTTCCATGATCTAAACATGGGGGCAGTCACCAGGAATTCAAGACTTCAATGGGCCGAATCTATAAGGCGTGGGCTTTCAGAGCCGCAACGGGGTAAACACCAGTGTATGGAAGATATTTTGGTTTTACCGGTAGCGAAGTTTCATCGTCAAAATCATCAGCGCCAAGCTGGTGGTGATGACGTTGGCGATGATGATGGGCCAGGCCAGGATCAAGATGCCGTAGACCAGCCACAGGGCCACGCCCAAAGTGAACAGGCTGTACATGCCCAGCGAGATGCCGCTCACGTCGCGGGTGCGAAAGGTGTGCCAGGCTTGTGGCACAAAGCTGGCGGTGGTGAGGAAGGCGGCTACCGAGCCGACCCAGTCGATCAAATTCATGGCCCTATTGTCGCTGGCTGCACAGGGCTCGACCGTGGCTATTTCGGGCGTCGGGTTTGGGCTGCGGCGTTCAACGTTTCAGGCAGGTTTTCAGGCAGGTCGCGCACCGTCCATTCCAGCAAGTGGTCCAGGGCGGGGCGGGCGGCGCTGGCGTTGGCGTGATTCACGATAGCGACCAAGGTGTAGCGCTGGCCGCTTTGTCCTTGCACATAACCGGCCAGGGAGATCACGTCGCGCAAGGTGCCAGTTTTGAGCCAGGCTTGACCGATCGCGGCGGCATTCGGGTTGCGGTCTTTCAAGCGCGCCACCGTGCCGTCCACCCCGGCCAGGCCCAGGGAATTTTGAAACACCTGCGCGTGCGGCCCGCTGGCGGCCAGTTGCAGCAGCCGCGTCAGAGCGGCGGCGCTGCTGCGCTCGTGGCGCGACAGGCCGGAGCCGTTTTCCAGCACGGGCTCGGGCTGGTCGGGCAGGGCGCTGTGCCACCATTGCAAGAGCCGCTGCCTGGACGCGTCAAAACGTGCGGGCTGGTTGTTTTGGCTGGAGAGTGTGAGAAACAGCTGTTGGGCCATCACGTTGTTGGAAAACTTGTTGATGTCGGCCACGATGTCAGACAGCGGCAACGAGGGTGCTTCGGTCAGCAAGCGGGCGCGGGCGGGTGTGGGGCCTTCGCGCACGCTGCCCGTCAAGCTGCCACCTGCGGCCAGCCACATGGCTTGGATCACGCGGGCCGAAAACTGCTCGGGCGCGGCATAGGCTACAGGCCAGGTTTTGAGGCCACAGCTGGCGCTGAAGTTGCCCGCAAACTGCACTTGCGTGGGCGAGGCAAACTGCCCGCGCAAGCTGCTGCGCCAGTCGTTGCAAGGGCCTGCCGTGAGCGGCACGCTGGCCGGCACGGCCACGCCCGCAATTGGCGGCTCGTAGGCAACGCGGACCACGCCTGCCGCCGGGTCCGGCGTGAAGCTGTAGATCAGCGATTTGAAGTTCACCAACAAACCATCCGGCGCAGCGTTGTAGGGGCGCAAGGCGTCATCGTCAAAACTGCCCGGCTCGCGCGCTTGGATGTCGAACACGCTGCGGTCCAGCACGATGTCACCGCGCACCTCGCGCACGCCAGCCGCCTGGATTTGTTCGATCAAGGCTTGCACCCGTTCCAGCACCAGCTTGGGGTCGCCGCTGCCGCGCACAATCAAATGGCCTTGCAACACGCCGTTGGTCACTGTGCCGTCGACGTAGACGCGGTTGCGCCAAGTGAAGTCCGGCCCCAGCAGCGACAGGCTGGCGTAGGTGGTGATCAGCTTCATCACCGAGGCCGGGTTCACGCTGTCTTGCGCATGGTGGCGCAGACGGGCCGTGGTTGCGGGTTGAGGCCCTTGCTGGGCGATGGAGGGCAAGGGGGTGATCAGCACGCTCAAGGCCTCTGCGGGCACATGGGCTTGGGCCAATGCGATGGCGACGGATGTCGGCAAGACGGAAGAAGCCTTTGAGACCGGTTTCAGGGCCGCGCGCGGGGGCTTGTGGCCTGCGTCAGCCTGCATCAGGGGGGCGAGCAGGCTCAGCACCCAGAACAGGCGACAGACAGGATGTGAATTTGCAAACAAACGCATGACACCCAGTTTAACGGCTGATCTCAGGAAAAAATGAAGGGGACAGGGCGGGGACGTATCATCGCAGGCATGCATTTCTCTCCCCGAACCGTGGGCCTGATCGCGGCTGCCGTCACGGTGCTGATCTGGACTTCTTTTATTGTCATTGCCCGGGCCTCGGCCTCGCACCATTTGCTGCCGCTGGACATCGTGCTGGCCCGCATTCTGGGCGCCAGCAGCGTCTTGGTGCCCTGGGCTTGGTGGTTGATGCGTCCTGCGCGCCGCGCAGGGCAGACGGTGGGCTCTCTTTGGGGCTTGTCGCCCCTGCCATTGCGGGTGACCTTGCAGGCTGGTGTGCTGGGCGGTTTGCTGTATGCAGTGCTGGCCTACAACGGGTTTTTCTATGCGCCCGCAGCCCACGCCTCGGTGCTCTTGCCCGGCAGTTTGCCGCTGTGGACCACTTTGCTCGCTTGGTTGGTGCTGCGCGAAAAAATCTCTTCCTCCCGTGCCTTGGGGTTGGTGTTCATTGTGCTGGGCGATTTGCTGGTCGGTGGCGCCAGCCTGCTCAAGGCGTTTGACGGCGGTGATGTGTGGAAGGGCGATTTGCTCTTCATGTCGGGGGCGTTTTGTTGGTCGGCTTACAGCATCATCGTGCGTCGCCACGGTCTGGACGCGGTGCGCGCCACCATGGCGATCACCGTGTTTGCTTTGCTGACCTTTGTGCCGGTGTTTGCCGTGGCAGTGACTTTAGGGTGGTGGCAGACCCATCTGGACACAGCGTCTTGGCAAGAGATTGGATTCCAGGCCTTGTTTCAAGGTGTGGGCTCGGTGGTGGTGTCGGGTATTGGCTTTACCCAGATGATTCGTTATTTCGGGCCGGTACGATCGACCATGATCACCGCCTTGGTGCCGGGCTTGTCGGCCCTGGGCGCGGTGGTGTTTTTGCAAGAGCCGATGCAATGGAATTTGCTGGCAGGGCTCTCGCTGGTGACCTGCGGGATTTTATTTGGCGTGCGCCAAGCCGCGCCCAAGGTGGTGATCCAAGGGAGCGCTGCATGAGCGCGTCTTTGAAATTTTTGGCGTTTGACACCAGCACCGACGTGCTGTCGATCGCGCTGTCTGACGGCGTGCAGACTTGGGGCTACGAAGGCGCAGGCGGCGCGCAGGCGTCGGTGCAGTTGATTCCCTCGGTGCTCGACTTGCTGGCTCAGGCGGGTTGGACCTTGTCGCAACTCGACGCCATTGTTTTTGGGCGCGGCCCAGGCTCGTTCACCGGTTTGCGCACCGCTTGCTCGGTGGCGCAGGGCTTGGCTTTTGGCGCTGCGGTACCGGTGTTGCCGGTCGACACCTTGCTGGCGGTGGCCGAGCAGGCGCGTTGGGACCAGCAAGGTGAAAGCCAACAAGACACGCCGCTGTGCGTGCTGGCGCTGCTGGATGCGCGCATGGACGAGGTGTATTCGGCGGCCTATGCATGGCAAGGCGCGGCGCTGGGCTGGCGTGCATTGCAAGACCTGCAAGTGGGCAAGCCCGAAACGGTGGCTTTGGCCCCGGACACCCTGGCCAGCGGCGTCGATTGGCTGTGCGCAGGCAATGCCTTTGTGTCTTACGGTGAACGGTTGCCCGTGGACATGCCCCGCGCAGTTTCGCGTGTGGTCGCCATGCCCACAGCGCAGGCTTTGCTGCGCTTGGCGCCGGCCCTGTTTCAGGCTGGTCTGGCCGTGCCGGCCGAGCAAGCCATGCCGCTGTATGTGCGCGACAAAGTAGCGAACACCACGGCCGAGCGCGAGGTCCTCAAGGCTGCAAAAATGGCCGAACACATTGCCGCGCAAGCGGCGTCGGGCAATCCCGTTTAAGCCTCAGCGTCATGACGGTTTCAACCTCCCTCACCCCGGCTCAAGCGCTGCCCTTGGAGGCGCGTTTGGAAGCGCTGACGGTGGACGACCTGGACGCAGTGATCGCCATGGAGCAAAGCGTCTACGGCCACCCCTGGACGGTGGGCAATTTCAAAGACGCCTTGGCCAGCGGTTATGCCGCGCAGCGCTTGTTGGCGGGCAACACCTTGATCGGTTACTTTGTGGCCATGAAGGTGATTGACGAGGTGCATTTGCTTAACATCACCGTGTCGCTGGACTACCGCAGCCAAGGCTGGGCCCAAATGATGCTGGACGCCTTGGCCCTGTGGGCACGCGGCCAGGGCTGCGAGTGGCTGTGGCTGGAAGTGCGCGAGTCGAACCACCGCGCCATCCACGTCTACCGCAGCCACGGCTTCAAGCAAGTGGGTTTGCGCAAAGACTACTATCCTGTGGGCCGAGGCCAGCGCGAAGCCGCGCTGGCCATGAGCCAAAAACTCTGAACCCTCTTTTGCCATGAACGACCCCACCCGCTTCGATTTAGACGACCGCCAACGCGCCATGCTGGCCGAAATGGGCGTGCGCGTGTGGACGCCCGCAATGCCTGCGCAAGAGGCGTTGCCGTTGGCCACCACTGCGGCTGCTGCACCGGCGGTGACTACGACTGCTGCAGCGGTGTCCATCGCTTCCGCTAGTGCGCCGGTATCCGCACCTGCTCCATCTCGGTCTGTGGCCCCCGTCAGACCGGCTACCGCAGTCACGCCCACGGCATCCGTGCCTGAGACCGTGCACCCCCCCTTGCCCGTCGGCCTGGCCGAGATGGATTGGGCCGCCCTGCAAACCGCCGCCGCTGGGTGTGAGGCTTGCGGCTTGTGCGCTCAGCGCCAGCACAGCGTTTTTGGCATGGGCAGCACGCAAGCCGACTGGTTGGTGCTGGGCGATGCGCCCGGCGAAGCCGAGAACGCGTTGGGCCAGCCCTTCGCGGGCGATGCTGGGCGTTTGCTCGACAACATGCTCAAAGCCGTGGGCTTGAGCCGCGCCGCCGAGGGCCCTCAAGGCGCGTACCTGTTGCACGCCACCCAATGCCCCACTCCCGATGCGCGCAACCCTGCGCCCGAAGAGCTGAGCCGCTGCGCCGCTTATGTGTCTCGCAAAGTGGCGCTGGTGAAGCCGCGCGTGATTGTGGTGATGGGGCGATTTGCCATGCAGTCGCTGCTGCAAAGCACCGAGCCGCTGGGCAAACTGCGCGGCCAGGTGCACCACTACCAAGGCGTGCCCGTGGTCGTGACCTACCCGCCCGCCTACCTGCTGCGCAACGCTAGCGACAAGGGCAAGGCCTGGGCGGATCTGTGTCTGGCTTTGCAGGTGGTGCAAGAAAGCCGTTAGTGCTGAGCATCGTTGAACATGACCGCCCAACTTCTGTAACTGGTTGATGTCCTTAGGCGCCAAAATTTTGCGTCACTGAACATTGCACACTGAATCGCCCCTGATTTCGTACACCAGCCTGTATTTCTCGTGTGCCACGAGTTCACGCGTACCGGCAACTTTTCCGGGACGACCTAGCTTGGGGTGATCGGCAAGTCGGTTGGCTGAGTCACTGAAAAGGCCGTCCATCCGCTCCGCCGCTGCCGGATTGTCTGTGGCTATATAGTCCCAAATTTCAATGCGATCCTGCAGCGCTTCGGGTGCCCAGACAACCCTCACAACAGACCTGCGGCTTTGGCTCGACGCGCTATAAATTGCTCTTCAACCTCTTCATTCGAAATACCCAAACCAGCTTCTATTGATTTGCGTGCTGCCTGAACCTTTTGCTCCAAGAAATCGTCGTACTCACGTGCTTGGCGTTGGCGCTGCACGAAATCGCGCATCAGTTCCCGAAGAACTTGCGACGCTGGACGATGTGCCGCTTGTGCTTCGC
>CAIWWN010000293.1 GCA_903916355.1 uncultured Burkholderiales bacterium
GCAGATTGAAATGCGGGTACTCGAATCCAGTTGAACCACTTGCAGGCAAAACAGGGAATTAGGTTGTGAAAAGCCTCAGCCCACAATCCCTTTGTCTTTGAGCGCCAGAATTTGCGCCTCGCTCAAACCCACTTCACGCAGCACAGCGTCGCTGTCTTGACCCAAGGTGGGCGCGTTGCGCCGGTGGCTGCCGGGGGTGCGCGAGAGTTTGGGCACGATGCCGGGCACGGTCAAGTCACTGCCATCGCTCATGCGCACCGACTGCAACATGCCACGCGCTTGGTAGTGCGGGTCGGCGGCGATGTCGGCCACGGTGTAAATGCGGCCGGCGGGTACGGCAGCTTGGTCCAGGGCCGCTAGCACTTCGCTTACGCTGTGCTGGGCCGTCCAGGCGCCGATGGCGGCGTCGATCTCGGCCACACGTGCCACCCGACCCGCGTTGTCAGCAAGTGCCGGGTCAGTACCCAGGTCTGGTCGGCCCATGGTGTTCATCAAGCGTTTGAAAATGCTGTCGCCATTGCCGGCAATCAAGGCGTAGCCGCCATCCAAGCAGCGGTAGGCGTTGCTGGGCGCGATGCCCGGCAAGGCGCTGCCGGCGGCCTCGCGCACCGCGCCAAAGGCGCTGTACTCGGGCAGCAAACTCTCCATGCAATTAAAGACGGCCTCGTACAAGGCCACATCGATCACCTGCCCCAAGCCGCTGCGTTGGCGTTCGTGCAGGGCCATCAAGATGCCCATCACGCCATGCAGCGAGGCCAACGTGTCGCCGATGCTCACGCCCACACGCACCGGCACGCGGCCGGGCTCGGCGGTCAGGTGGCGCAGGCCGCTCATGGCCTCGGCCACCACACCAAAGCCAGGCTTGTCGCGGTCCGGGCCGGTTTGGCCGTAGCCGCTGATGCGCAACATGATCAAGCGCGGGTTGATCGCCTGCAAGGCCTCGGGGCCCAGGCCCCAGCCTTCCATGGCGCCGGGCCTGAAGTTTTCGATCAGCACGTCAGCGTCTTGCACCAGCTGGCGCACGATGTCTTGCGCGGCCGGGTCTTTCAGGTCCAGCGCCAAAGAGCGTTTGTTGCGCGACTGCACTTGCCACCAGACCGAGGTGCCGTCTTTCAGCAAACGCCATTGGCGCAGGGGGTCGCCCGTCAAAGGCGGCTCAATTTTGATGACGTCGGCGCCAAAATCGCCCAAGGTTTTGGCGGCAAAAGGGCCAGCAATCAACTGGCCCAGTTCCACCACTTTCAAGCCCGCCAGGGGGCCGGTGGCGGGTGCAAATTCGATATCGCTGTGGGACGCTGTCATGGGTGAGTGATTCAGTTCAGCAAAACATGAAGGCCAAGATGGCTGCGTCATCGGCCCAGTTGAGCAAGGCATAGGCCGAGAACCGGTACAGGCTGTAAGTGAGCTGCTCCATGCTGCTGGGCCAGGCCAGTGGCTCGGTCATGGCGTTGACCCCATCGAAGGCACCGAACAACGGGCCAGCACAGGCGCCATGTCCACACCAGGCGGTGTGGATCGGTACAAGGACCAGCCCACGCCATGCATCACCAGCGTCCAGCCTTGCAGTTCTGACGAGGCATATTGGCGCGGTGCCACCAACCAATGGCCTGCCTGCTGGCTGGCGGCGGGCAAGACCTCGGCCGACTGCAGCACGGCGCCAGCTTGGGCGTCAAAGTCAGCGCCCTCAAACAACTCACGGCGCCAGTTGTCGCCCGTGGTTTTGCGCAAGGTTGGCCAGTCTTGGATCACCAGCATTTGCTTGTCGGCACGAATCAAAAACGGCAGGTCGTACGGGTAACCGCCGACCAGGACAATCGTGTCCCCTGGCTGCTTCATGCAGGCCAGGGTGGGCGCGATGTCGATGGTGTAGCGGTCGCGGGTGACGCTCTCGACCATGAAATTGGTGACCACCGCAATGGTGAGCGCCAAGCCCACCAAGCCCGCCCACCATTTGGGCGCATGGCGCACAGGGGCCATGGCCCGCTCCCAGCCCCAGGCGGCCAGCAAAGCCAGCGGCGGCATGACGGGCAAGATGTAGCCCACCAGCTTGGAGCGCGGGATGGAAAAGAACACCACAATCGCCAAGACCCAGACCCAGGCCAAGCTGAACACGCGGCGGTCCACCAACGGGTTGACTTGGGCGGCCCGCCCCACTTGCGCCAGCACCAAAAACAGCCAAGGGAAAAACAGCAGCAACAAGGCCAGGCCGTAAAACCACCATTCCCGGCCATTGTTAAAGGTCTTGCCGGTGTAGCGACCGAACTGTTGGGAGCCAAACAAATAGTCAAACAAGCCGGGGAACTTGTGCTGAGCCAGCACAAACCAAGGCACGGCAAGGACCGCAAAAATCAGCAAGCCGCTGAACCACGGAAAGCGCAGCATTTTTTTGGCCTGACCTGTCCAGATCAGCCAGACCAAAATCACCAGCCCAGGCAAGGCCAAACCGATCAAACCTTTGGACAGCACGCCCAATGCGCAGGCGACAAAGCCCCAGCGGGCCAGCCCCGCGTGCGGCCGCTCCCCGTGCAAGAAAGACAGGCCGAACAACCAAATCGCAATACCAATCCAGGTGGCCACCAGCATGTCGTGGTTCACATACTGGCCGCCGGCCAAAAACGTCAAGCTGGTACCGAGCATGACCATGGCGCGTCGCGCAATCAACTCGCCCGACAAATGGCGCGCGCACAGATACAGCGCAGCCATCATCAAGCCCGCGTTCAGAGCCGGCACCAGGCGCGCTGCCCAGACATGCTGGCCCAACACCGCCATGCTGGATGCTTGCAACCAGTGCAGCAAAGGCGGCTTGTGGAAAAAAGGAATGCCGTTCAGGCGCGGTGCCAACCAGTCGCCGGACTGCAGCATCCAGCGGCCGACCTCGGCGTAACGCCCCTCGTCGGGCACGGCCAAGGGGCGCACCAACGCCAGCACCATCAGCAAGGCCCACAGCGCAGCCAAAATCAGCCACGAGGTGCGGGAAGCATGGGGTGCGTCAGAGGTGGGGAGAGCTTTATTCACAGAGGGCTAGTTTAAACGGACGGCGTGCAATCAAAGCACAGGGCATTAACAGCCCGAACAGTTCGTCAAGCTACTTGCAAAAGAGCGGGGCCGGCTTGCAGGTGACCAAACGCAGCCGCTTGGTCAAAGCCCTCGGCCTGCAACACCGCCATCACTGCGTCCACCGCATGGGGTGCGCAGGTGATCAAAAGGCCCCCGCTGGTCTGCGGATCGGTCAACAGGTTGCGCTGCCAGTCGGCAAAGCCTGCAGGCAGCACCACTTCATGGCCATAGCCGCTCCAGTTGCGCGGTGAGGCGCCGGTGGCCGTGCCGCTTTGCGCGATCTGCACCGCCTCGGGTATGCAGGGCAAGCGGTCAAAATCAACGGCCGCGGTCAAACCCGAGCCGCGACAAATTTCAAGCAAATGCCCGGCCAAACCAAAGCCGGTCACATCGGTGATGGCGTGCACCTCAGTCATTTTGGACAGGGCCATGCCGGGGGTGTTGAGCTGGGTCGTGAAGCGCACCATGTCGGCGTAGCCTTCAGCCGAAAGGACGCCCTTTTTGAGGGCGGCCGACAACAGGCCCACGCCGATCGGCTTGCTCAAAATCAGCACATCGCCGGCCTGGGCTGAGCTGTTGCGTTTGATCTGCGCCGGATGCACCAGCCCAATGCCCACCAGACCGTAAATCGGCTCAAGCGTGTCGATGCTGTGGCCACCGGCAATCGGAATGCCCGCCGCCGCGCAGACGGACTGACCGCCTGCCAAAATTTGGCGAATGGTTTCTTCTGACAATTTGCCCAGGGGCATGCCGACAACCGCCAGCGCAAACAGCGGCGTGCCGCCCATGGCGTACACGTCCGACAAGGCGTTGGTCGCGGCGATGCGGCCAAAGTCGAACGGGTCGTCCACGATGGGGGTGAAAAAATCGGTGGTGGCAATGATCGCCTGGCTCTCATTGATTTGGTAGACCGCCGCATCGTCGCTGGTCTCAGTGCCCACCAGCAGCTGCGGCGGGATCATGGGCAGCACGCTGTTTTGCAGCAAACGCGACAAAATGGCCGGGGCAATTTTGCAACCGCAACCGCCGCCGTGGCTGAACTCGGTCAAACGCACGGGCGCGCTTGGGGTTGCAGGGATGGGCAGGGTATCGGACATATACAATCAATTTCAACAATGAACGTTGATCATACCCTCGCCTCTCTCGCCGAATTGCGTCACTTTGACGCGATCATCGACGCTCGCTCGCCCGCAGAATTTGCCCTCGACCATATCCCCGGCGCCATCAATTGCCCGGTGCTGTACGACGATGAACGCGTGCGCGTGGGCACCTTGTACAAGCAGGTTTCGCCGTTTGAGGCGCGCAAGGTGGGCGCCGCTCTGGTGGCCATCAATGTGGCTCGGCATATTCAAGAACAGTTTCACGCCCACCCCAGGGGCTGGACGCCGCTGGTGTATTGCTGGCGCGGTGGGCAGCGCAGCGGCGCCTTCACCCACATCCTGCGGCAAGTGGGCTGGGACGCGCAGCGGCTGAACGGCGGCTACAAAGCCTGGCGCAGTTTCGTCATCACCGAGTTGGCGCATCTGCCGCAGCAGTTTGAGTTTGAAGTGGTCTCAGGTCCCACAGGCTGCGCCAAGACCAAGATCCTGCACGCACTGGCCGCGCAAGGCCAGCAGGTGCTGGACCTGGAAGGCCTGGCCGCGCACAAGGGCTCGGTGTTGGGCGAGTTGCCCAGCACGGCCCAGCCATCGCAAAAAATGTTCGATACGCAGTTGCTCGACACCCTATCGCGCATGGACCCGCAGCGCCCGGTGTATGTCGAGGCCGAGAGCAAGCGCATTGGCCAGGTGCAACTGCCCGACACCCTGTTTGAAAAGATGAACCACAGCCCTTGGCTGAGCGTGAATGCCAGCTTGCCGGCGCGGGTTGAATTCTTGCTGCGCGACTATGTGTATTTGTTTGACGACCCGCAACTGACGGCGCATCTGGACCGGCTCCAACCCAACTGCGGCCAAGAACGCGTAGATCGCTGGAAGGCGCTGGTAGCGCAAAAAGACTTTGCCACCTTGGTGAGCGAATTGCTGACCGAGCATTACGACCACTTTTACAAACGCTCTATGCGCCAGGCACAAACGGCTGTGGACCCTACCCGGGTTTTTACGGCTGACGATCTGTCCCCTGGTAGCGTAAATTCACTGGCGCAAGCTATCGTTCACAATCAGTTTCAGAGGACCTGACCCTGCGGCTGACCCTATTGATGGAAAGGAATTGGAAAGTGCCCACCTTACGTTGGATTGACCTGAACCGCCATGCCGTGAGCCTGAGCTTACCGTCTTGGGCTTGCATGCTGCTCGCCGCGGTTTTGGGGCTCAACTGCTCTGTGGCTTGGGCCTATAAGGTCGAAAAAGTCTGCACCGATGTGGCCGCCACCGCCGCAGACGCGGCGAAGAAAACCTGCAAAATTGTGCGCGTCGACCCGAAGAAAGAGCCGGCGCCCAAAGAAGAGAAAAAAGAAGAGAAAAAGCACGGCGGGCATTGAATAGCAAACGCTCAACTTTTGATGATGAGTGCCGATATCTAATTAACGTCATTAGGTTTTCGGATCAACCATCATGCATAAACTGAGCTACATCATCAAAACAAGTGTCCTTGTGGGCGTATTTTCATTTGCAGGCTGCTCTTCCGTGAATGTGGTGGTGGATTCAACCAGCATCCGCAATCAGGCTCGATTTGACAAAGACTCGGCGCAATGTCAAACGCTGGCACAAGCCTATGACTTGAACAACGACAAGATCGCTAACACTGCCGTCGGTGCAGGTAGTGGCGCCATCGCAACGGTGGGTTTGGCATCGGCCATCATTGGAGCCTTGTATGTTCCCTCAGCGCCTTTTATGGCTGCAGGCACTTTGGGCGGAGGCGGGATAGGGGCTGGATGGTCATCGTACAAAGAAAATGCGGTGCAGGAAAAGATCCTGACCCAATGCCTGAACCAAAAAGGTTACCGCACTTATTCATCCGAATAAAAATTGAGCCTTATGGTTATCTATGGGCATGACTGATCAAAATTTACCGTATTTCAGATAAGCCTCCACCGGATCCACCCCGGATCGGATGGCATCGCGCACCGCGTTTTCAGTCACAGCCACCTGCTCGGTTTGCGCAATGACTTGCGCCACCAGGGCTTGAGGAATCACCACCAAGCCATCGCGGTCACCCAAAATAAAGTCGCCTGTAGACACCGTCACCGAGCCGATGCTCACAGGCAACTCGTAATGGTCGGGCAACCAGCGTGCCACAATGTCCGAGGGGGTGAAGAAGGTGTGGAACACCGGAAAGCCCTGCGCCAAAATAAAGTCGGTATCGCGGCAACCACCGTCCACCACATAGCCCAGCACACCTTTGTTTTGCAGCGTCTCGGCCGACAGCTCACCCATCAGTGCGACATCTTGGTTGTGCGGTTGGCAGACCACCACATGGCCGCTGGGCGCCTTGGACAGTAAGGTGGTCCAGCCCAGCAAGCTGTCGTGTCGGCTCACGGTGCGGTCCGTGCGGCCCGACACCGTCCACACCGGGCCGGCCACTTTGCGACTTGGATCCAATGGACGTAAATGCGTGGGCAGCACACAATTGTCATGCCCCATGCCGCGCAGCACATCGTGCACTGCGCCGCTGTAGAGCTTGGCTAAACGCTCAGTCCATTGCGCTTGCTCGTTCGGGTTCATGGCAGACCTCCGTAAAGTGAAGGCCTCAATCTTCGATGTCGACGGGCAAGCCTGTCAATGCCGCGGGGGACACTGCCGTGGCCGTGCTGGCCGCCGCCGGCCCCAGCACCACATTGCGCAATACTTCGCGCAGCAGTTTTTTCTCGTTCAAACTCAGGGCGCGGGTCAAACGATGACGCATGCGCAGCAGCAATTGGCGGTCCACCTCTTGCGGCACGCCGCGGCTCACTTGCAAGGCGTCACGCAGGTCTTCGCGCAGGTCTTCGGGCTCTTCATCCCACCAAGACGTAATCACTTCGGTGATGGTCTGGCGAACCTCTTCCAGGTTCTCCACAGGCGCGCTGGGGGCGCCGTGGGGCAAGGCCATCAAACTGGCGGGCAACTTGCCTTGCAGCATCTCTGACAGGGCTTGGGCATTGACCACCACGCGGCGATCGGCTTGGGCCAACACGCGGCCCCAACCCGGATCGCTCTTCATCATCTGCGGCATATTGCGCGCGCTTTCGTCGGCCAGCACGTGCACGCTCAGGCCGCGCAATTGGGCCGCATCGATGTCGTTCAAAAAACGTTCGTCGTCGGTGGCCATCAAGACATGATCGCAGGCGTGGGTTTGCGCCAATTGCGCCAAGTCTTGACCCACAGCGCGCAGCATCGAGGCGCCACCATCGACATCGTGGGTTTGCACCCAACGCACAATTTGATCGTCCAAATACAAACCATCCGAGCGGTCGGTGTACCAATAGACCCTTTGCAGATCCACATCCAAGCCCACTTGGGCCATGGCCTGGGACAGCAGGCCCATCAGGCCCTGGCGATTGACCATCTCACCCACGCCCGGGTTGGCGTTTTGCTGGGCCAGCCAAATCAGAAAACGCGCATCCACCAAAGCGATACAGGTGCCGCCGCGAGACTCTGGCGAGCGACGCTCTTGTTTAAAAGAAGAGAAATATTCGCGTTTCATTCACGTAGCCTAAAGTTTAATAATTGCATTAGCACAAGCTTAGCTGGCTCATTTTACCTGCCTTGTGAGCTCAAAACCCTGAATTGGCGCGCCTCCCAGGCCCCATGGGCTGGCGCAGGACTTAAACTTGCACCCTTTACTTGTTTGATTTGCGCCATGTCCCACTACCACCTCTACGCCATTGGCAACGCCTTGGTCGATTCCGAATACGAAGTCTCTGACGCCCAACTCCAGGCCATGGGCGTGGACAAACGCCACATGACCTTGATCGACACGCCTCGCCGTGCGCAATTGCTGGCTCAGGTGCAGGGGCAAACGCACCGGCGCACGGGCGGCGGCTCGGCCGGCAACACCGTGGTGGCGCTGGCCCAATTGGGTGGCCAGGCTTTTTATTCGTGCCAAGTGGCCGACGACGAATTGGGCGACTTTTACGCACAAGATTTAGCCACCTGGGGCGTGCACACCAACCTGACCCACACCCGCGCCAAAGACGGCCAAACCGGCAGTTGCATGGTCTTGGTCACACCGGATGCCGAGCGCTCCATGTGCACCTTCTTGGGCGTGTCTGCCGAGCTGGACCACCAGGCCCTGCAGCCCCACGCCATTGCCAAGTCCAAAATTTATTACATGGAAGGCTATCTGGCCGCCTCCCCCACCGGTTTGCAGGCGGCCCTGGCAGGCCGTGAATTGGCTTTGGCCGCCGGCGTGCCCTTGGCGCTCACGCTCAGCGATGTCAGCATGATTCAGTTCTGCCGCGCAGGGCTAGACGCGATGCTGGGCGGCGGCGTGGATTATTTGTTTTGCAATCTCGAAGAAGCCCAGGTGTGGTGCGGCACGCAAGACCTGGCGGCGATTCGCACCCAGCTGCAAGCCTTAGCGCAAACCGTCTGCCTGACCCAAGGCCCACAGGGCAGCGAGATTTTGCAGAACGGCCAAAGCCTGCACGTGGCCGCGACGCCGGTCAAAGCCATTGACACCAATGGCGCAGGCGACATGTTTGCCGGTTGTTTCTTGTTCGCCATCACCCACGGACACAGCGCCGAAGCGGCGGCTCAATTGGCCAACCGCGCCGCCGCCCAAGTGGTGGGGCAACACGGCAACCGGTTGACGCGCGAGCAACTGCAAGGCATCAAGGCGGCCGTGATCGCGGCCTGAAGGCCAAGCCCTTCAGCGCTTACTTGAAGGTGTAGGTGAGCGCCGCAAAACCAGCGTTCTGACTGGCCACGCCCACCAAAGGGCTGGCCTTGATGGCGCTGTCCAGCCACTTGTGGCGCCACTGCAGTTGCAGCGCCCAGGCGCCTGTGAGCGGCATGGTGGCGGCCAAGCCCAGCATGGGCACGGTCGAAGCAGTGGCCTGGTACGCTGTGAGACTGCCACCTGCGGCTTGGTTGGCAGCAGCCTCTTGCGCCGAGACGCCAACCAAATGCTGCACATAACCGCGACTGCGGTACTCCAGACCCGCCTGCGGATACAGTTTGACGCCCGCCACTTCGAAGCGCGCGCCATAGGTGGCCTCCAGCAGGTTACCGCCCGAAGTCACGTCGTGCAGGGCATACAAAAACACGCCTCCTATGGCCGTGCGCTGGAAGGTGCCCACACCCACTGGCAAAGGGTTGCTGCGATTCTTCACGCCGCGCAAAGCCGCCGTGTCTGCATCAAAGCCTTCTTGACTGACGCGCAGCACGCCCTCTAAATGACCCATGGCCAGCGGCAGGGCTTTGATACCCAAGGTGTCGACACGGGCAAAAGTGCGCCCCCAATCGCCATACACATAAGGCAAGGCCGTGACCGCTGCGTCTTTGCTCTTGATCGGAGATGCGGTCGCATAAGCCGCGCCGCCCAAGTCGCCGACAAAACGATCGGTGAACGCGTCTTGCGCCTGCGCAGCACCAGCCGCCATGAGGCTGCAGCCCAAGAAGCCAAGGCCTTGGGCCCATGATGATTTCAAAAGAAGGTACATAAAAAACTCCAGGGGTTTCAAGTTCATGATTCGCCCACGATGCGGGCGGCTTTGACGATGCGGCCCATGGCCTCAAACTCTTGTGCCACGTTGCGGCTCAATTGCGCCACGCTGGTTTTCAAAGGCAAGCACTCGGCCGCACTCAAACGCTCACGCAGGGCAGGCTGGCTGAGCACGGCTTGAAACTCAGCATTCAAACGCTCCAGCACCGCAGCAGGCGTGCCGCCCGGCGCAAAGATGCCGAATTGCGAACTCAGGTTGGCCGCGTCAAAGCCGCGCTCGGCCAGGGTGGGCACCAAGGGCAAACTCTCCAAGCGCGTGGGGGAACCGACGGCCAAGGCACGCAGCTTGCCTTCTTTGATGTATTGCAGCACGGCAGCCGAACTGTTGACGGACAGCAGCTCGAACTGCGCGCCCAGCGCGTCAGTGATTTGCTGGCCGCCGCCCTTGTAGGGAATGTGCGTGAAGCTCACCTGCGCGGCCAGCTGCAACTGCTCCAGCATCACATGGCCGAGCGACGCCGAGCCCGAGCTGGCCCAACGCAGCGCGCCAGGATGGGCTTTGGCCGCCGCCAGCAGCCCTTTGAAATCAGTGACCGCTGAGGCGGTTGCGGCGGTGGTGGCCAGCAGCAACACCGGCGAAGTCATCACGCCGCACACCGGGGCAATGTCATGCACGGGATCGAACAAGGGCTTGCCCAGATGGGGGCTGAGCGTCAGCGGGCTCAATGCGGAAAA
The DNA here is from genome assembly GCA_903916355.1 of uncultured Burkholderiales bacterium. Lineage (GTDB taxonomy): Bacteria > Pseudomonadota > Gammaproteobacteria > Burkholderiales > Burkholderiaceae_C > Limnohabitans_A. The sequence continues at coordinate 10,378 of CAIWWN010000293.1, forward strand.
CGCCAGGGTCGTGCCATCGGGCGCCGATTTGGCCACGGCATTCACACCCAAAGCGCCGCTGGCACCGGCTTTGTTCTCGACCAGCACCGTCACATTCAGGCGCTGCGCCAAACGCTCGGCAAGCAGGCGGGCCACGTTGTCGCTCACACCGCCCGGAGGGTAGGCCACCACCAGTTTGAGGGGTTTGGTGGGCCACGTGGGCGTCTGCGCCCCTGCGCCCAAAGAAGCCATACAGCCCCAACTGGCCGCACTCCACAGCAACACCTGGCGGCGTGAAGGTCTGGCTTTCGGACCCGAGTCACTCATGCAAAACAAGTCGCCTGAGCCAAAGGCAAACCCGCCACGTCTTTGGCCGCCAGTTGCGGCGCAAAGTCAATCGGCCAGTCAATGCCCAGCGCCGGGTCATTCCACAACAGACTGCGCTCGTGCGCCGGGTACCAGTAGTCGGTGGTCTTGTACAAAAATTCGGCGCTCTGGCTGAGCACCACAAAGCCATGGGCAAAGCCCGGTGGCACCCACAGTTGGCGGTGGTTCTCCGCGCTCAGGTGCACGCCGTCCCACTGGCCAAAGGTGGGCGAGCTGCGGCGCAGGTCCACCACCACATCAAACACCTCGCCTTGCACCACGCGCACCAACTTGCCTTGCGCATGCTCAATTTGGTAGTGCAGGCCGCGCAACACGCCTCGGGCCGACTTGCTGTGGTTGTCTTGCACAAAGGTCATGTCCAAGCCGGTGGCCTGGGCAAAGTCGCGGGCGTTGAAGCTTTCGAAAAAGAAACCCCGCGCATCGCCAAACACTTGCGGCTGCAGAATCAAAACATCGGGAATTTTCGATGGGGTAACGGTGTAGGCCATGCAAATGTGTTTTTATTTGATCAGGTTCAACAGGTACTGGCCATAACCGTTTTTGGCCAGCGGCGCCGCCAAGCGCGCCACATCTTCGGCCGTGATCCATTTCTGGCTCAAGGCAATTTCTTCGGGGCAAGCCACCATCAGGCCCTGGCGCTTTTGCAGCGTGGCAATAAAGCCCGCCGCCTCATGCAAGCTGTCGTGGGTACCAGTGTCCAGCCAGGCGTAGCCTCGGCCCATGATCTCCACATTCAGTTCACCCTGCTCTAAATAAACGCGGTTCACATCGGTGATTTCCAACTCACCCCGGGCCGAGGGCTGAATCTGCGCGGCAATGTCACACACTTGCTGGTCGTAAAAATACAAACCGGTGACGGCGTAATTGCTTTTGGGGTGAACCGGTTTTTCTTCGATGCTGATGGCGCGCTGCGCTTCATCAAACGCCACCACGCCGTAACGCTCGGGGTCATGCACATGGTAAGCAAACACGCTAGCGCCGTGGCTTCGGGCATCTGCACTGCTCAACAAGCGCACCAGGTCGTGGCCGTAATAAATGTTGTCGCCCAACACCAGAGCGCTGGGGTGGTTGCCGACAAATTCTTTGCCAATTAGGAAGGCTTGCGCCAAGCCATCGGGGCTGGGTTGCACGGCATAAGTGATGTTCATGCCCCACTGGTGGCCGTCACCCAGCAACTCGGCAAAGCGCGGGGTGTCCTGCGGCGTGCTGATCAACAGCACATCGCGAATCCCGGCCAGCATGAGCGTGGTCAAGGGGTAATACACCATGGGTTTGTCGTACACCGGCATGAGCTGTTTGCTCACGGCCTGCGTCACCGGGTACAGGCGCGTACCCGAACCACCCGCCAAGATAATGCCTTTTCTTTGATTCATCCGCATATTGTGGCATGGCGCCAGGGTGCGATTGCTTGCCAGCGCATCACCCCAAAGCCGCTGGCGCAGCGCTCATTCGGCGCTTAACCCGCGTCGGGGGGCGCCGCTGGCTTGTCCATCTGCGCGACTTTGTCCTTGAGCCGCGTCAATTGCGCGCGCAGGGGCTCTAACTGATCGCGGTAGGCCTGGGCATCGCCAAAATCCACAAAGCCCATGTAGTAAGGGTGGGCATGCAAGACCTTGCGCGCGTGCTTGATGGGGCACCAGTACTGCTCGGTCTGCCCCACCACCTCGCGTGCATAGGCCATCAAACCATTGCCATAAGAGCAATAGGCGCAGTTGATTTTCTCAATGATGTTCAGGTAGCCCAGGTGCACCCGGTCGAACACAAAATAATCCGCTCGCTTGACCCGGGCCAAACCGTACAAGGGAAAGCACACCCACTGGTAGACCCAAACGAACAGGTCCAACAGCACCATCGGGAAAAACACCGCGTAAATCAGCGGCGCCGACAGCAGGCTTTTGAGGTCCGAGCTGAGCAGGTACTTGAGCACGCCCATCTTGAAGCGCTTTTGCTGCGCCAGCACTTCTTGCTCAAAGCGCACACGCTGCGCGTCGAAATCGGCTTTCAGACCGGCCCGGCGGCGCTGCAACTCCAACTCGATCTCATGCTCCATCTCACGTATGGTTTCCAGCAGGGCTTCGATTTTGGTGTTCATCAGGCCTCCAGGTGGTGCGCAAGATCAGTGCATGGGGTCGGCCGACTCAGGGAAGTCTTGACCGTCTTCGCCTTCGACCACCGGTTTGCGTAAACGAATAACCGGCTTGGCCAGCACTTCCACATAACAAGTCGCAGCGCCAGTTTTGGCGGCGGCATCGATCAGGGGCACCACTTGTGCAAAGGTGGCCACCTCAGCCACTGCGGCCGCTTCGGGACTGACGCCCACTTTGCAATCGAAATCCCAGTAATCAAAACCTTCGGGCACGGTTTTGCGGCCTTCACGTCGGGCGTACTTGCGCACTTCGTGCTTCACGGCTTCAAGAATGCGGTCCGGGTTTTTGCCCTCAACCTGCAAGAGGAATGTTTTTTTCATGGAACTTTCAAGGTTTGTGCCGCAATCATCTCGCTGCCGCGGCCATTGTCTCGATTATGCGTCTATGCTCAAGCCCATCGCCATCGCTTCCCGCACCTAGATCGAGAAGTCGCCGTTCGCGCCCTCCCCTGTTCTCGCTTTCTCTTCAGACTTTATGCCCTTCAGCTCCCTTGGCCTGCGCCCAGAACTCCTCCAAGCCCTCAAGCCCAAAGACTATCCTGCGCCCACGCCCATCCAGACGCTGGCCATTCCGGCCGTGTTGCAAGGGGTGGATGTGCAGGCCAGCGCCCAAACCGGCTCGGGCAAAACCGCCGCCTATGCCCTGCCAGTGTTGGAGTTGCTGCTGCGCCAGCCGCGCAGCACACCGCGCGCTGTGCACAGTCTGGTGCTGGTGCCAACACGCGAGTTGGCGGTGCAGGTGGGCGAGACCTTGCGCAGCCTGGCCGTGCATCTGCCGTCCAGCCTGAAAATCACGGTGGTGTTTGGCGGTGTCTCGATCAATCCGCAAATGATGGGTTTACGCGGCGGCGCCGACGTGATTGTGGCGACGCCGGGCCGCTTGCTGGACTTGCTCGACAAGAACGCTTTGAGCCTGTCCCAGGTGCAAATTTTGGTGCTGGACGAAGCCGACAAACTGCTGGACCTGGGCTTTCAAGACGAGCTGCAAGCGATTTTGAAGCAGTTGCCTACGCAGCGCCAAAACCTGCTGTTTTCTGCCACCTTTGCGCCCGCCGTGCAAAGCCTGGCGGACGCCTTGCTGACCGACCCGGTGCGGCTCGATGTACTGCCGCAAGCCGGCACTGCGCCCGACATCGTGCAGCGTTCCATCGCGGTGGACGCGGCGCAGCGCACCCAGTTGCTGCGCCATCTGTTTCAAACCCATGGCTGGAAACGGGTGCTGGTGTTTGCCGCCACCCAACACGCCTGCCAGATCATTGCCGCCAAACTGCGCAAAGCCGGCATCAATGCCGAGCCCTTTCATGGCCAGCTGAGCCAAGGCAAACGCAGCCAGGTGTTGGCGGACTTCAAGGCCTCGCGCGTGAAAGTGGTGATCGCCACCGACGTGGCCTCGCGCGGCCTGGATATTTCAGAGCTGCCGGTGGTGGTGAATTTTGATTTGCCGCGCTCGGCGGTGGACTACACCCACCGCATTGGCCGCACCGGCCGTGCAGGCCACAGCGGCTTGGCGGTCAGCTTTGTCAGCCTAGAGACCGAAGCGCATTGGCGTTTGATTGAAAAACGCCAAGCCATTTCGGTGCCACGCGAAGTGCTGGCCGGGTTTGAACCCGCAGCCGCGCCAGCAACAGCGCCGGACGCTCCGCATCCGCAAGGCACGGCCAACGACCCCACGGGCGGCGTCAAAGGTCTGCGGCCGAACAAAAAAGACAAACTGCGCCAGGCCCAGCAACAGGCGAAAACGCCTTAAGCCAAACTAAACCAAACCAGGCCTGCGCGCAGGCTCAAGCCGAGTGCGCCGCCAGGGCCATGGCGATCTCATGACCGCCTTGTGCCGAACCGCTCAAGGGCACCATCTGACCGGCCGGGTCTTTGACCTGCGCCAAGGCTGCCGCCAATTGCTCGGCCGTGTCGTCATGCAAGCCCAGGTGCAGACCTTGCGTCAAGGTGATGTGCGCGACCTCAAAACTGCCGGCGCCCGCACACAAAATGGTGCGGTTCGGCGCGTCTTCGCTGGCCATGACCAGCATGGCGGGCACCACGGCTTGGGGTTGCAAGGCGTTCAGTACCTCGGGCGGCATCAAGCCTTCGGTCATGCGGGTGGCGGCGGTCGGCGCCAAGCAATTGACGCGGATGCCATGCTTCTCGCCTTCGATCGACAAGGTTTGCATCAAACCGGCCAGCGCCATTTTGGCGGCGCCGTAGTTGGCCTGACCAAAGTTGCCGTACAAGCCACTGGACGATGTGGTCAACACCACGCGGCCATAGTTTTGCGCCTGCATGATGGCCCACACCGCCTTGGTGCAATGCACCGCGCCCATCACATGCACGTCCATCACCAAACGGAAATCGGCGATCTCCATTTTGGCAAAGCTCTTGTCGCGCAAGATGCCGGCGTTGTTGACCAAAATGTCGACCCGGCCCCAGGCGTCCATGGTCTGTTGCACCATGGCTTTGACGGCTTCATAGTCGGTCACCGAGGCGCCGTTGACCATGGCCTCACCGCCCTTGGCGCGAATCTCCTCCACCACCGCTTGGGCAGCGCTGACCGAGCCGCCGTCACCATGCACGTCAGCGCCCAGGTCGTTGACCACCACTTTGGCGCCGCGTGCCGCCAAGGCCAAAGCGTGTTGTTTACCCAAACCGCCGCCTGCACCGGTGACGATGGCCACGCGGCCCGTGAAATTGAGACTCATGATGTTGTGATCTTTCAAATAAAAAAGGGACCCTGACGCCGAGGTGCCAGCCAGAAACGGATTCTGGGCGCAACTCTGATAGCCTGAGGCCATGGCTGCAATATAGGCGCAAACACAGACTCTTTCTGTAGCCTGTTTGACAGACGATCAGGAAACACACCCATGCAAATCAACTCCGAAATTGTGACCACCCCGCCTCTGGATTCGGCCACCGTGGTCATGCTGCGCGACGGCCCGTACGGGCTGGAGGTGCTGCTGCTCAAGCGGCACGCCGCCTCCTCGGTGCTGGGTGGGGCGTTTGTGTTTCCCGGCGGCAAACTCGATGTGGCCGATGCCCACCCCGACCTGTTGCACCGCTTGGACCGAGCGCCGGCAGCCCTGCACAGCCAATTGGGCGAAGCCGATTTACCCGAAGGCAAGGCCGCCAGTCTGTTTGTCGCCGCCCTGCGTGAAGCCTTTGAAGAATCCAGCGTGCTGTTGGCCCATTCGGCGGCGGGTCAGTCCCATGCCGACACGCTGGCTGCCGCGCGTGACCATTTGAGCCAAGGCATGGCCTTTAATCCCTTGCTGGCGCAATTGAATTTGACCTTGCATACCGACGCCTTGGTGCCTTGGTCGCGCTGGATCACGCCGCGCGTACCTTCCGTGACCAATAAACGCTTTGACACCCGCTTTTTCTTGGCCCATGCACCCACCGACCAAATTGCCGCCCATGACAACCATGAAACCACCGAAAGCGTCTGGCTGGCGCCGCGCGAGGCATTGACCCGCTACTGGGCAGGCCAGATCGAGCTGGCACCGCCGCAAATCATGAGCCTGTCTCATCTGAATCGGTACGACAGCGCAGCAAGTGCCTTGGCTGCAGCGCGCAGCCAAAAACCTCCCACCATTCAACCCGAACCGTTTGACCAAGAAGGGATGCGGGTGATTTGTTATCCGGGTGACGAGCGCCATTCAATGCCTGAACGGGCACTGCCCGGCCCTACGCGTTTGCACTTTCGCAACCGCCGTTTTGAGCCAGTGGGTGGATTAGACGAATTGCTTGGTTAAAATAAGAACATTAGCAATTTGTTACAACTCAACCACCTCACTTTGTCATGACCATGACCACACCCTCCTCATTTGCCTACCTCTCTGTGGAGCGGGGGATGGAATTCATTGGTGACGAAGCTGGATTCCTGTCGCTGCTGAAAACGCTGCACAAAACTTTGACCACCGACATTGCCCTGATCACCGACCTGCTGAGCCGGGACGATGTGAACGGCGCCAACCGTTTGCTGCACCAGGTCAAAGGCTTCGCGCCCGTGTTTTGTGTCGATGCGCTGGTCGAGCACGTGGTGCAGGTCGAGGCGCTGAGTAAACATGGTGACGCCCCCGAGGTTCGTGCTGCATTTAGCCGCCTTGCCCCCGAACTGGCGCAACTGCGCAATGAAGTGGCCACCCATTTGGCCAATAATCAGCAAGCGCTGGACTGAAATTCGATTTGATGTGGTCATCAAGTGTCGTTTTACACGAGAGTTGGTGGAAACTAAAGATGAAGTTTGGGACTTGGGTTTGTATTTGAATTTTATTTTTTAAATAAATATATAGCCATCAAAAATACAAGTACAGAGTAGGTATTCTTAATGATTGGTGGTTGCTTTGCTTTCAGATTTTGAAAAAAAGATAGTGAGAAAAATAAAGGAACATTTCTACGATGTTGTTCCGCCTCAACTCAAAACTTATTGTGTTGTTGATTCTCAAATAGCTTGTCAGGTGCTGCAACATTTTGATGTGAACGCAACTCTTTTTCCTTGTCAACTGCGGCATTATTCAGACAAAGGAATCTATGTTGTTGGATTTGTTGAGGGGAAAATACCCTCTAATCAATGGA
>CAIWWN010000294.1 GCA_903916355.1 uncultured Burkholderiales bacterium
GGCCTACACCGTGAACTGCAAAACAGTTCTTTGCCAAATCAATTCCGATTGTTACGATTGCCATGGACTTCCCCTTTCAAGTGAATGGATGAGAGTTTGAGAACCCCATCTTGTCACTCAGTTACCGGTTGCCGCAATAGCAGCAACCTCGAAATGGGGAAGTCCTTTTCATTCAGTTAATGACGTAAGTTGTTGATCTGTATAGGGGTGCGTTGCAAACGCTCCACTACAATAGGCTCATTTGGGGGTCGAGGGTGGGTTTTTTGATGTCCAGCGTGGCCAGTATGGCGTTGTGCTCTTGGGTGATGGTCGACAGGCCCGTGACGGGCTGTGTTTTGTTCAAAATGATCTTCTGATGCTGAATGCGGCGCAACTTGTCCAGCGCCCTCTCGGGCGACAGCTTGACGTCTGCAGCCCGCAGCTTGGCGCGCATCACACGGTACAAAATCAGAGCCATGAAACAAATCGCTGCGTGCGCTTTGATGCGCTGGGGCAAGCGGTGGTACACCGGACCAATCTCGATCTCGGACTTGAGCACCCTAAAGCCCCGTTCAATGTCGGCCAGCGACTTGTAACGCTCCAGCACCTCTTGCGGCGTCAGATCGGCCGTGTTGGTCACCAGCAGCAGCTTGCCATCCATCAAGCGCGCATGAGCCAAGGCTTTGTCATCGATCGCGTAGCTGAACAAGTCACTTTTGAGGTCAACCCGCACGATGCGCGAGAGGTGCGCCTCGCACACCTCGTGGTAGAACCTGGCACGCGCCCCGCCATCCGAGAGCTTGCGGCCCCGCCCGCGTTGGCCTGTGTCTTGAGCATCGAGCTTGCCCGTCCACTGGGCCGCTTGCGCTTCAAGCTTTTGAATGAGCGCATCGCGTTTGGCGCTGGCCTCATGGGCCGCTTGCGGCTCATGCGCCACCACCAATCGCAGCGTGTTCCAGCTCAACTCGTGCAAGACCTCTTGCTGCGCGTTGGCGCATGGCGCTTGCACCGGGGCCAGCAGGTCCACAAATTCGCTGTAGCGCCTGCCGGGCACGGCCAAGATGAACTCCAGCGGCTGTCCGCTGGGCAGCTTCATGGCCTGCAAGCTGGCCAGGTTGTCGATGGACAGCAAACCCCGGTCGGCCACGGCGATGATGCGTTTGACGGGGTAGCGCTGCACGATCTTCTCGATGATGGGCTTGAGCGTGCCCACCTCGCCCGTGTTGCCCTCAAAGATCTCGTGGTACAGCGGCAGACCATCGGCCGTTTGCACCACGCCCAACATGACCTGTCTGGCGATCAGGCCCTCTTTGGACATGCCAAACTGGCGCACATCGCCCTCTTGCTCAGACAGCCCCTCGGTGCGAATGGTGGTCATGTCGTAGAAGACGACGGCCAAGTCCTGATCGACCAAGGGGCGCAGCAAGCCCGAGATGACTTTGTCCACGCCCGCTTGCTGCGCCACGAGTGCATCCATGGCGCGCAACAGATGCTGGTGCTCAATGGGCTGTGGGCCCAAGGCGGGCATGCTCACGGTCTCCAGCCAACGCAGCACGCCCAGCTTGGAGTCGGGGTTGCAAAGGCGGTTGAAGACCATCACGCGAACCAGGGCCTCGATATCGATGGCGTGGCGGGTGCGGCGAAACACAGGGCGAAGGCGGTCAAAACCCAAAGCGTTCCACAGCTCGGACAGTGCCCAAACATCGCCATAGTCACGCGCCGACTCGAACTCGACGGCAGGCTGCGCATCGGCAGGCAAGGAGCGGCCGGTGACCCGAAGCAAGCCGGAGATGACCGACTCCAAGCCCGAGCTCAGTTGGTCAAGCCGGCCCAAGGTGGCCACGGTGCGCTGCTTGGGCGCGCCAGAGGCATCGCGAAACGCCTCGACCAGTTGGACGTAACGGCGCGGGCCTGAGGAAGTGACCTTGATGAACATGCCTCTACGATATCAAAGAACTACAGCCAAGCAAAGACGGTAAAAACCCGAACAAACGTGCCATTACAGGAAATTCTGAAAAACGACCCAAAAACTCACGTAAGTGATTGATTTCACTAGTGTCCGGTAAATTTTGATGCTGATTTCAGAACAATTCGTCTTGCAACTGAAGCACCTCGACCTCTTCGTTGTGGATGGCGTTGGTGACCATCTGCTTTAGCGTGATTTTCTCAAA